>NZ_JAUBPE010000036.1:0-68397 GCF_036700565.1 Microcoleus pseudofavosus SVA1_A4 | reverse complement strand
TTATCATTATTATTCAATTATATTTCTACATAAAGGGGTATTGACAAAATCTACTCCGTTCTAACTTGTTACCAATGGTTGTTAGTTGTCATTTTAAATTATAATTACCGCTACTCGTAACAAATTACCAGTTACCCCTAGTAACAACTAACAAATAACAAATAACCAATAACAATTAACAAATTAACAAATTAACAATTAGCTTTCAGCGGAATCTCGATCGCAAATTCTGCACCCTGTCCCGGCGAAGAAGTGCATTGCAGCGACCCGCCGTGTCTGTCTGTAATAATTTGGTAGCTAATTGACAAACCCATCCCAGTACCTTTTCCCACAGGTTTAGTGGTAAAAAATGGGTCAAAAAGTCGATTGCGGACAGTCTCTGTCATTCCCGGGCCGTTGTCAGCAATCCGAACCAGCACTCGATCTGGTTTGGGCATTTCAGTTTTGATGGAGATGATACTAGGATTTTGCCGCATTTCGTCAGCAGAACGCCGCGCGTCGCTTTCTTCCAAAGCATCTAAAGCATTGCTCAAGATATTCATAAATACTTGATTTAGCTGTCCGGCATAACATTCTACTAACGGCAACTTGCCGTATTCTTTAATCACCTCTATTTCTGGATGATTGTGTTTGGCTTTGAGCCGGTGCTGCAAAATCATCAGGGTACTATCTATGCCTTCTTGAATGTTGACTGCTTTCATTTCTGCTTCGTCCATGCGGGAGAAGGTGCGCAGAGAGGCCACGATTAGTTGAATTCTGTCTGCACCGACTTTCATCGAGGAAAGCAGTTTCGGCAAGTCATCCATCAGAAATTCGAGTTCAATAGCTTCTACTTCCTCTTGAATTTCCGGGACTGGCTCGGGATAGTGGTTTTGGTAAAGTTCGATCAGCCCGAGCAAGTCTTGAGTATAGTCGTTAGCGTGGGTGAGATTGCCGTAAATAAAGTTAACTGGGTTGTTGATTTCGTGGGCGACTCCTGCCACAAGTTGACCGAGAGATGACATTTTTTCGTTTTGAATTAACTGCGATTGAGCGCTGGTTAATTGCTGCAACGTTTGCTCTAATTCGAGAGCTTTATTGCGCGTTTGGGCGTAAAGATCGGCTTGGTTGAGGGCGATCACCAATTGAACTGTAATCGCTTCCAACAATTCTACTTCGCTGTCGCTCCAAAGCCGCACAGAACTGCAGGAGCCGCAGGTAATTACACTCGTTACCCCGGAAAGTGCCTGCATGGGGATGATTAATATAGATTGGTAGCCGATCGATCGAAGGGTTTGTTTCCAAACAGGATCTGCGACTGTTTCGACATCATCCACCCGCAGCATTTCCATCTGCAAGATTGCTTCTCCCAGAGGGCCGAAGTCGGAAGCTTGATAGCGACCTGTTAAATCGGGAAGTTCGGGGAGGCGAGATTCTTTTATTGTCTCCCAGTAAGGTTCGTCTCCGTCGCAGCGATACCAGGCAAAGTTGCAACGATCGATCTGCATGAAAGCGCGAATTTCCTTAACTGCGACTGTAACGATGCTGTCGAAGTCGAGGGAATTGCGGATTTGAGCGGTGAGAATGTTGAGCAATTTTTCTCGATCTGCTTGCTGCTTGAGTTGGGCTGACGATCGCCTCAAGGCACTTTCTGCTAGCTTGCGATCGGTAATATCTTCGGTGACAGCTAATAGATATTGCGGTTTGCCATCAGCGTCGAGTATTGCTGTTTTTTTGGTGTGAAATATCCGCGATTCTCCTTGGCGCGTTTCAATCTCTTCTTCGGCGATGTCTACAATTTGCCCGCTGTTGAGAACTTCCCGGTCTTTGGCGGTGAAAAAATCAGCTTGTTCTTTTGGGAAACAGTCGTAATCATTTTTGCCGATAACTTCTGCTGCACTGAAACCGAGCAACTCTTCGGCGGCCGGGTTCCACAGTACAAACCGCAGTTCTTGGGCATCCTTGGCAACTACTCCTACGGGTATGGTTTTGAGCACTGATTCCATAAACTGTTGAGCCTGTTGCAGTTCTGCTTCTGCAAGTTTGCGATCGCTAATATCTCGGACGTTGGCAATGACGCTGAGATTGCCGTTGAGATGAATTCTGGACAGGGCAACTTCTACATCAAAGGTTGAACCGTCGTTGGGACGCCTCGCTTTCCATTCCACGCGGGGTGTTTCGCCGGCTAATACTCTTTCCCAAAGTTCTCCAATTTGTTCGGAGAGATTGTCGCCGCTTGAATAGTCGTTTTTAATTGATAAATTTGTTGCTTGTTCCTGGCTCACTCCGTACATTTCTAACATTCGATTATTGACATCGAGAATGTTGCCTTCTAAATCGTGAATGAAGATAGCATCGTAGACATTGTTAAATATGGTTCGCAGGTTTTGTTCGGAAACTTGCAGCGCTGCTTCTGCTTGTTTTCGATCGCCAATTTCTTGTTCTAACTGGGCGACTGCTTGGGAAAGTTCGGCCGTACGATCGCTCACTCTGTCTTCCAACTCGGCTGCTGCTTGTCTCAGGGCAGTTTCGGCGGCTTTGCGATCGGTAATGTCGATCGCCGTGCCGAACAGTTTTAGCACTTGGCCACTGGCATCGGTTTCAGCGCGGCCTACGGCGTTGAGGTGCCGTAGCGTGCCGTCGGGACGGTAAAAGCGCAAGTCAAAATCCAAGGGGATGCCCGTGTCGAGTCCCCCCTGTACTTTAGTCTGCCACAATTCCAAATCTTCTGGATGGATCAGAGCGGCCTGTTCGGCTAGACTGGGCGCGCTTTCGGTCGGTTCGAGCCCGAAGATGCGGAAAAATTCTTCCGACCAAGTGACGCTTTTGGTGGCTGCGTCGAGTTCCCAATTGCCGACGTGGGCGAGTCTCTGGGCTTCTTTTAGCTGCCGCTGGCTGTTGCGGATGGCGGTTTCGGCAACTTTGCGATCGGTAATGTCGAACAATACGCCGCAAAATACGATTTCGCCGTTCTCGCTGCGGGTGGACATGGAGTCGCCCTGCCACCAGCGAATTTCGCCGTCTGGCTTGACTATTCGCCCTTCGTAGTGCCAGGGAGAGAGATTTTCTAAGGCTTCGTTGACGGAAGCGAGGTGGCTTTCCACGTCTTCGGGGTGGACGCGAGAAATGAATGTATTTAAGTCTCCCATCATTTCTGCTGCTGTGACGCCGGTAATATCGAAGATGCGATCGCTGATGTAGTCAACTCTCCACACTCCCTGGCTGCTGCAAAATTGAAACACTGCTCCCGGGAGGGTGGCAGCGATCGTCCGAAACCTGGTTTCGCTGACACTGAGGGCGGCAAAAGTCTGGCGCAGTTCTGCCGTGCGTGCTTCTACTCTGCGCTCTAGTTCGGCGTTTGCGTGTTGCAATGCGGCTTCTGCGCGCTTGCGATCGGTAATGTCGGTGGCTGTACCGGTGGTGCCGAGGAAGTTTCCGGTTTCGTCGTACAGGGCGATCGCATTGAACATCAAATGTTTCATGCTGCCGTCTTTGGCGATTTGGGTGGTTTCGTACTGGAAAACTGATTCTCCGGCAAACAGGCGGGCGAAAACTTTTAAATCTTTCTCGCTTTGTTCTGGTGTCACAAAGTCGGAGAAAGGCCGACCGAGCATTTCTTCTGGTTCGTAACCGTAGATGTACTTAACTGCTGGGTTGACGAAGGTGTAGCGCCCGATCGCATCGACCGACCAAATCATGTCTTGGGAGGTTTCTACCAGGCTGCGGTATTTGCTTTCGCTGGCTTTGACAGCTTCTTCTGCTGCTTTGCGTTCCGTCATGTCGCGGGAGACGCCGACAGTCATGGTGACTTGGCCGTCTTGATTGCGGATGGGTGTTTTGACGGTGCTCCAAAGCCGCACTTCTCCGTCGTAGCGCGTCGCCGGTTCTTCGGCAATTTGCAGGGTTTGTCCGGTTTCAAATACGAAGGCGTCATCTTTAATGTACTGGAGAGTATGGTCGGGATTGCTCAAAGGTGCGTCTATAATTCCTTGAAATTCCTCTTGAGTCATGTCGTAATAATCGCGAAATGCTTTATTAGCCCAGACGATTTTTGATTGAGGGCCTTTGACTAATACTAGATCGGCGATCGAATCGATAATTTGTTGATATTTTTGCTCGCTGTCGCGGAGTTTTTGCTGCGCGGATTCGATTTCTGCTATTTGCCTCTGGGTTTGCAAGTGCAGTTCGGCTTGGTAGATGGCAACTGCTAAATGGTCGCCTACTTGTCTGGCAAATTCGATTTCGTCTTCTTGCCACTCGCGGGGTTTACCGCAGGAGTGAATGCACAGCAATCCCCACAAATGTTTCCCTTGCAGTAGGGGTACAACTAAGTTGGCTCGGATTTGAAATCGCTTGAGGATTTTGAGGTGACAAGGGCTCAACCGCGCTTTGTAGATGTCGCTGACTGCTTGAACGTAACCTTTGGCGTAGTTGACTGCAAATTGTTCGCCGAAGCAGTAGTCGCGGACTCTTGCTCCCAAAGATGGGCTGTATAGGGGAAGTACGTCTTCGGAAACTACTTCGCCCTCGTTGCATTCGGATTCGGGAAGAAACCGGTAGACGGCGACTCGATCGGCATTTAAAAGTTGTCGGACTTCGGTCGCTGTGATTTTGAATATTGTTTCTAACTCTAGGGATTCGCGAATTTTGCTAATTACGCCCATCAGCGCTTGCAGTTTTTTGAACCAGGTTTGAGACTGCGTTTCTTTTTCTAGGTTAGCTAGCTTCTGGCGCAGGTTGGTTACTTCTTGATACAGGTATTCATGAAACATAATGCTATTGCTTTAGTTATTTTGCGGTTTGGTATCGAGGTTGATGGCATCTCAATAGCGCTCTGCAAGTGGAGCCTGGTAAACAATAAGGGCAAAGGACAAATTCTCCTCCTTCTGCTAGCACTTAGCAGATACTCACGCTACATTTTCGTATTTTTTCTAGATTAGAAGGTCGATCGAGCCTCTTAAGTCCGTATATTTACTGACAAAGCGGGCGATCGGTGATATGCTGCGGCATAAATTCTCAATAATTGGGAATTTTACTCACAAATGTTACGCATAAACCCGGTTTCTTAACCTAATTAAGTCAGGGAAGCTCCCAAAGTGGAAACGAGAAACCGGGTTTCATCGCGGGAGCGCGCGGAGAGTCCTGACTAATTTTGACATTTTTTTCGATCGCCTGCGGTTGCAATTGTCGCCTTTTTATTATACCGCAGACTCAAGGGATGGTTTCCTTGGCTTTGCGATCGAATATCCTGTTGGGAGCGCTTCTCTTAAAATTTGTTTAAATTTAGGCGATCGCCTTTCTATTGTTTTCGCTAATTCTCGATTTATCTGTCTTAAATTTGAGTTGATGCAGCCTTTGGGGCCATCGAATATGTTAGATAGGTTTCCTTCCATTATAATTATTTTATGCTCTAGCTTTTATTTATTAAACTGCTTAAAATCTACCGATTAAAATGTACCGAAACAGAGCTAACTTTTAGGTCAAACAGTTGGAAAGTTCCCGGCTCTAGTTAAATTGGCTCAACTCAAGGGCGATCGAGGACTTTTTTCCTTGTGATTGCGTTTCTTGGGAAATGTAGCAGTTTAGATCAAATATTAATATTTAACTATCACATTTTGGGGTAAAGTCAAGCAATTTTAGCTTGGATGGGGACTCAGGCATAAACCCAGTTTTTTAACAAAATTAAGTCATGGAAGCAACAGCGGTGAAAACAATAAACCGGGTTTCTTGAGTCGAGACTACCTAAGTTTTATAGATGAAATTGTCTAACCAGAAATATTGAGGGGTACATTTTTTCCCTTCTGCCTTCTGCCTTCAAAAGCCTTGTACTTTCTGTTGACGCGCTATTACTTGCTTAACGAGCATTCTTCAGTATCGATCGGGCTTCCTCAATACTTTGCAAAACCAGTTTTCCCGAATCCATAAAAGCTGCTCTTTCGGTATCGCTGAGTTCGAGATCCACTACCTGTTCGACTCCCTGATATCCCAAGCGACAGGGAACTCCCAAAAAGATATCTTGCACGCCGTATTCGCCGTGCAAATAAACTGAGCAAGGCAAGAGTCGCGACTGATTGAGTAAAATTGATTCTACCATCAAACAGGCCGAAGATGCGGGTGCAAAATAGGCACTGCCAGTCTTCATCAATGAGACGATTTCTGCGCCTCCGTGGCGAGTCCGCTGTACGATTCGATCGATCGCCCCAGCATCCATAAGTTGAGCGATGGGAATACCGTTGACAGTGGAATAGCGGGGCAAAGGAACCATTAAATCGCCGTGAGAACCGAGGACAGTTGCATTGACTTCAGCAATAGAAACGCCCAATTCCATTGCAATAAAAGTTTGAAAGCGGGCGGAGTCGAGAATTCCCCCCATACCCATGACTCGGTGTTTTGGCAAATCAGCAGCTTCCCAAGCTAAATAAGTCATGATATCTAGGGGATTTGTGATGACGATTAAGATTGCTTCGGGAGAATGCTCGATCGCGCTTTTTGCGGCTGCGGTAACAATTGCAGCATTGATTTTAATTAAATCTTCCCGATTGATACCGGGTTTGCGCGGCACTCCGGCGGCAATTACGATGATGTTCGAGTTGGCCGTATCTGTATAATCGTTTGTACCGACAATTTGGCGATCGTGGCGTTCGACTCCCCTTGCTTGCATCAAATCCAAAGCAACGCCCTGCGGCCAACCCTCTACAATATCTAGCAATACTACATCTGCCAGATTTTTCTCGGCAATTCGCTGGGCTAAGGTACTGCCGACTTTGCCTGCACCAATAATTGAGACGCGGGTTGATGGAGAATTTAGGGTGGTGGAATTGGGAGAAGTCATTCGATTTTAGATTTTAGATTTTAGATTTTAGCTGAGTCTTCGTAAGCTGCGCCACAAGCACCCTACATTACATTGAAAAGAGCGATGTTTAGATTTTAAATTTTAGGTTTTAGATTTTAGCTGAGTTTTGGTAAGGTGCGCACTGCGCACCCTACGTTACATTGAAAAGAGCGATGTTTAATGTTAGCTTTGTTACTTAAAATCTTCGAGTTGGTCTACCCGCAGCCAAATATTCGGAGTAGGGACTTTGCCAAATTTGACGAAGGCATAGTCGCCGCGAACATCCATTACTTCGCCCTTTGTTTCAAATATATAGGAGGAAAAGCGCTGGTCGCTGGCTTTGGCTTCGAGACTGTTTTCCAATTTTTCGCGTACAGCGCGAACTATGCTGCCTTTCTTGATTGCCATAACTTGCTCTGTCTAGTTTAAAAAACTATACAAATTTTAATCTAGATTTGCCTTGAAAGTCACTCGGCGATTGAAATCGCTACTAAACAAACGAAGTCCACTCCAAGCGGACTAAGGAATAAAGGGGTGCGATTCGTGGGGTCGCCTCTAAAATCTCAAATCTCAAATCTCAAATCCATTGACTTCTGCTTATTGCTGACAAACCGGGCAAAAATGAGTCGATCGCCCTGCTAATTTTATCCGATCGATAGTTGTGGAGCAAGTGCGGCAGGGTTGGCCGGCGCGATTGTACACCCAAGCGACACCGCCGTAGTTGCCGTTAACACCTTGGACGTTGAGAAAATTGCTAAAAGTTGTGCCGCCGGAGTCGATCGCCTTCTGTAAAACTTGAATAATAGCTGTATGGATGCGCTCAATTTGGTCTGCGGTCAAATCCGCACAGAGAGTTGTCGGCATCACCCCCGACAAAAACAAAGTTTCGTCTGCGTAAATATTGCCCAAACCCGCTATCAGTGACTGGTCTAGCAATGCTGTTTTAATGGGTCGCGCCCGCCGGTGCAGCTTGCGGGCCAAATATTCTGTTGTAAACTCGTCTGAAAACGGTTCGGGCCCTAAAAGTTTCAGACCGATGACAGTGCTGGAAACCTCAGTTTCTTCGGGCACGTACCACATTTGCCCGAAGGTGCGCTGGTCTACAAACCGCAATTCTTGGTTTCCCTCAAAGAATAGCCTGACTCGCGCGTGTTTTTGCAGGGGTTCGGATCGGTGCACCCACAGCAGTTGTCCCGTCATCCGCAGGTGAACGCCCAACCAGCCGGCTTTTGAAGGAAGGAAAAAAGAAGAAGGAAGAGGGGAAGAACTTGGAGTTTGAGCCCTAAATTCTCCCCCTTTCCCTTTCTCTCTTTCTCCTTCTGTTAATTGAGATAGTTCTGCCAGGAGGTATTTGCCGCGCCTGTACCAGCGGGCGATCGACTTTCCTTTGAGTTTTGTCAAAAAATCGGTCGCAGAGATTGAGCGGGCGATCGTGCTGTTTAGCAACACGTCCCCGCCCACAATTTCTCGATCGAGGGTTGCTTGATTCAAACCCCGGCAAATAGTTTCAACTTCTGGCAGTTCTGGCACAATTAGCGTTGTTCTGTTCCTTGATTTGGCGAACCTTCGACGGTGCCGGTCGTTTCGGCGCCCGGTTTGCTGTCCGTCGAAGTTTTCGGCTGCTGGGGGGCGCCACCGCTGCCGGTTTTCCGCGTTTTCTCGTCCAGCGTGGTTTGTTTGCCGCCGGAAGCTACTGGAGTCCCTGTTTTCGCTTTGGCTTTGGGTGCTGCCACTTCCACTAATTCGCTTTGGGCGAAATTGTTGGTGTTGACGCCTGCATAATTTACGCTGTTAAAGCGAACGATAACTGGGTATTTAATACCGCTTTGGTCTACCGTAGCAACGGTGCCCACTTCTTGATACCAGAAGGATTCTTTGCGGAGAATCCGAACTGTAGAACCGCGTTGAACCATGAGCTTTTTTTCCTTTGCGATGAATAAACGGATCAAGCCATTTTTTTTACTTTAGTCGATCGCGCGGCGCATTTAAAGTCTGCAACGAAATTTTTACCTCCCGCCCCGTTTTTTGGTTTGCTGTTTGTAAAGAAAAGTAAATACTTTGGTAGGGCGATCGCTGGGGTTGCAAAATAAATAAACTGACATTATCCGTCAAATAAAACCAGTGCGATCGAGTTGAAAACAAACTTTACAAATAGTTGTGAATTGCTACAGTTAAATGTTCTGCGAAATTCTGATAAGTAATGACTGGACCTCACGCAACAGTAATACTCGCGATCAGTGCTGACGGTAAAATTGCAGATGCAGTACGATCGCCCGCGAGATTCGGTTCTGCCAACGACAAAGCCCACCTCGAACAGCAAGTAGCAGCAAGTGACGCCGTTTTGTTCGGCAACGGCACATTACAGGCTTATGGGACGACGATGAGAGTGATTTCGCCGGAATTGGTCAAACAGAGGGAACTGCAAGGGAAGCCCCCACAACCGGTGCAAATTGTGTGTTCGCGATCGATCGAATTTGACCCCAACTTGCGATTTTTCCAGCAACCGGTTCCCCGCTGGCTGCTGACGGGGCAAGACAGTAGGGAAACGGCATTGCCGTCTCCATCTCCCACGAAAGACGGGGAAACGGCATTGCCGTCTCCCTACCCGATGAAAAACAGTAGGGAAACGGCATTGCCGTCTCCATCTCCGACGAAAGACGGGGAAACGGCATTGCCGTCTCCCTACCCGATGAAAGACAGTAGGGAAACGGCATTGCCGTCTCCGTCTCCGACGAAAGACGGGGAAACGGCATTGCCGTCTCCCTACCCGATGAAAGACGGGGAAACGGCATTGCCGTCTCCCTACCCGATGAAAGACAGTAAGTTCGATCGCACTGTCTATGCAAAAACCGCAGGTGGAGAGATTGATTGGATTGATGCGTTTCAACAGCTAGCAAGCTTCGGTTTAAAACGGTTGGCGATTCTGGGCGGGGGAAAACTGGTAGCGTCTGTGCTGGCTGCGGGCTTGGTTGACGAACTTTGGCTGACGGTTTGCCCGTTAATTTTGGGGGGCGCGGATGCACCGACACCAGTGGAGGGAAAGGGTTTTTTGGGGGATTTAGCGCCGAAATTGGAGCTTTTGGCTGTAAAACAGGTGGGGCAAGAGGTATTTTTGCATTATCGGATCGATCGATTTAACTCGTTACCAGGCTCTGCCTAGTAACGAGTGTCGAACAGAGGAAATTGTATTAAGTTAAATGAAGTTCGATCGCTCTACGCACAAGTCTCCCTATGCTGCAACAGCCAAAACCTCAATATTCTGTAGCCTGGATTAGCAAAATAGGCGAAATCCCGCAAGCGTCGTGGGATGCCTTGGCGATGCCGCTAAAAACTCCATTTCTGGAATGGGATTGGCTTAACAATCTCGAAGTATCGGGCAGCGCGACAGGTAAAACCGGTTGGCTGCCGCATCACTTGACTGTGTGGCGAGACAAACAGTTGATTGCTTGCGCGCCACTTTATGTCAAAAGCCACAGCTACGGCGAATTTGTGTTCGACAATCAGTGGGCCGATTTAGCTCAGCGTTTGGGCATTCAATACTATCCGAAATTGATGGGAATGACGCCGTTTACTCCGGCTGAAGGCTATCGGTTCTTGATTGCCGAGGGGGAAGATGAAGACGAGTTAACGGGAGTAATGGTAAGCGCGATCGACCATTTTTGCGATCGCCACAATATCTCCGGCTGCAATTTCCTTTATGTCGATCCAGAATGGCGCGAAAGAATGGAACGCCACGGTTTCAGCAGTTGGCTGCACCACAGTTATATTTGGCAAAATCAAGGCTATCAAAATTTTGACAATTATTTAGGCGCATTTAATGCCAACCAGCGCCGCAATATCAAACGCGAACGCAAAGCTGTTGAAACAGCAGGCTTGTTCGTGAAAACTTTGACAGGCGATGAAATTCCCCAACCGATGTTCGGCCAAATGTATGCTTTTTATGAGAATACTTGCGACAAATTCGGCTGGTGGGGAAGCAAATATTTGACGAAGCGATTTTTTGAACAGTTGCACCACAATTATCGCGATCGAGTTTTGTTTGTAGCCGCTTACGACAAGGAAGATGACAGACAGCCGGTGGGTATGTCATTTTGTTTGTATAAGGGCGATCGGCTGTACGGGCGCTACTGGGGTAGTTTGCAGGAAATCGACTGCTTGCACTTCGATGCTTGTTACTATACGCCGATCGAATGGGCGATCGATCGGGGCATCCAAACCTTCGATCCGGGTGCGGGCGGGCGGCACAAAAAACGGCGCGGCTTTCCAGCTACGCCAAATTATAGTTTGCACCGATTTTATAACAACCGTCTGGCGCAAATTCTCAAGTCTTATATCGGTCAAATCAACGAAAGAGAACAGGAAGAAATTGATGCAGTCAACGAGGATTTACCTTTTACTAAGTTACCTCCTTTGTTGCTCGGCGATTGAAAGACACGGCAGAAATCAGCCAGAAATCAAAACACGGCAGTGCCATTTTCGTACAGTTAATTGGGTGATGGTTACATCTCTCATCTAGGAAGATTGATTATTTTGGGTCGCAAGAAACGGCATTGCCGTCTCCTCTTTTGCCGTGCGATCGATGGTTATATGCGATCGCACTCACAGGGCAATTTCATCATCTAATCGAGTTGATTTTACCCGTTATATCAAATCCGGTGATTTTGGAATTATAAGCGTGCGAGCGTCTCGCTCGCGGCATGGATCGTTCGCTATGGACGCTCGCACTGACATCATCCAAATATATTATTCCGATGCAACCGGATTTGATATTACCCGAAATCAGGAAACGGCAGTGCCGTTTCCCTACAATTAATCGGGCGATGGTTATATCTCTCAGGTCGCGATCGTGATTATTTTGGGGTAGGGAAACGGCATTGCCGTTTCCTCTTGTTTCCTCTTCTACACAATCGATTATTTTGAGGTAGGGAAACGGCATTGCCGTGTCCTCTTGTGCCGCCAAGAGTCAACAGTCAACCGTCAACCGTCAACCAATTAACCTAATTCAAAATTACCTTTCCATCCTCTTGAATTTCCAGCGATTTAGTATCAACGCCCAAGTCAGTTGTCGCGCCGAAACTGACTTGCAACATTCCCGGCATCGCGGTGGCTTGCGGGCGAACCAGCATCAATCCGCCGTCTGGACGCTGGTAAGTGAGGGTGATTGGTACTTTGATGTTTGCGAGCAAAATTTCAGATTGTTCGCCCAGAGTGCGCGGTGGGGTAACGCCAATCACTTGATAATTGATGACGGCATTGGTGGTATTCACGAGTTTAATTGCTACCATGCCCTCCATAGGCGTAACTCGCGCAGTTGGCATGGGGAAGCGGGCGGGGGCGTTTTGGGGTGCGGCAGGCATCCCGTTGGGGCCCGGGCTCATGGCGGGACTCGGTTCGCTGACGGGCTTTCCAGTTGCGGGACTGGCTGCGGGTTGGGAAACGGGTTTTCCTTGTTGGGGCGGGGGGCCGCCGGCTTGGGAAAGTGTTGCGAGACTGACGAGTAAACCCCCGCAGGTGGCTGCTAGCAAGCTGATTTTTTTCAACGGTAGATTGTGGCGAAACATAAATAACTCCTCACGAGTTCGATCGAGGTTTTCCAACAACGTTTATGTTAATCTATGGCGGAAATGAATTTTAATAGCTGGGTTTGGGCGCGAGGTAGGAAGAATCTGGGTTTGAGGGGTAGATTTTTTTAACCGCAGAGGGCGCAGAGGGCGCAGAGGAGAGGAAGAGGGGAAGTTTAGAGGCCAGATGCTTCTGATTTGCGGGCGGGGAGGGTGACGGTAACAACTGTACCTCGATCGACTTGGCTGTCAATGCGGATTTGGCCGCGGTGATTTTCGACAATTGCTTTGGCGATGGCTAATCCTAAACCGGAACCGGCGGCGCTGCGGTGGGTGCGGGCGGGATCGGCGCGGTAGAATCGATCGAACAAATGCGGCAGGGCTTCTGGGGAAATCCCGATGCCGGTGTCTGTTACTTTTATTTGCAGCGCTGGATTTAATATCGGCGAATTTCTTTTGTTTTTAGCTGCAAGCTGCAATTGTACTTGAATTTTGCCACCAGACGGCGTGTACTGCACGCAGTTGCTGACAAGATTGGTAAACAGTCGGGCTAGTTGATCCCAATCGCCTAAGACTGTAAAGTTATCCTCAGCGTTTGGTCGATCGACAATTTCTAAAGAAAGAGAGAGATTTTGGGCAGTGGCGATCGCGAGTTGTTCTTCAATTACCTCCATCAGCAAAGCATCGAGGGGAACATCAATCCACTGCTGCTGCACGATACCGCTATCTTGTCTGGCTAAAAATAGCAAATCGTCAACCAAGCGCCCCAAACGGCGGGTGAGGCGTTCGATAACTTGTAGCTGTTGGTACTGCTGCGGTTCGATATCCGGTTCCGCCAAAGCTACTTGGACGTTAGTTTGAATAGTGGCGATCGGATTTCTGAGTTCGTGGGAAGCATCAGCGGTAAACTGTTTGAGACGCCCATAAGATTCCCGCACAGGTTTCATAGCCAATCCCGACAGCAGCCAGCCAATAGCCGCCACGCAAATTAGAGTTAAACCAGCGCCCAAAATCAAATCGAGAATTAATTGGCGGATGGGTTTTGTCACTTCAAACCAAGGATGGCTGACTCGCAAATATCCCAGAACTTGGCGGCCGATTTCCACTCGCTGCGTCACTTGTCTGAGAGAATAGTTTTGAGTTGTCCGAATGCTAATCGGTTTGGTAGAAACGCGATTTGTATTTTGTGCGATCGAATCTCGATTCTCCTCCAAACTTGCATTCAAACCCCCATCAAAATCTCCAATTTCTCCCCTCAGCGCCCTCTGCGCCTCTGCGGTTAAAGCCCTCTTCTCTCTATCCATTAAATCCGTGACATCCCGTGCATTGCCCGTTGCCAAACTTTCTTCTGCCTGATTTGTGCCCTCAAACTGCAACTTATTATTAATTATCCAAACTGTTTCGCCGGTGCGGTTAGCGTGAATGGGAATATTCAGCGGTTCCGATAATGTAGACCACAGCAATTCGCCAGTAGGACTGAACCATTCTAAATCAATGTGGTCGTCTTCTACTGCATCGGTGCTATCTCGAAAACTGGCTTGAATATTAACTTGCAACTTAATTTTATCTTCTCTAGTAGGGAAAGTTAGCGGTTCGATAACGAGAGTTCGCTCTATTACTTCGACAACATGATTGAGGGTGTCATCAATGCGATCGATTAAAGTATTGCGGACGTAGAAATAGAAACCTGTCGCGAATACAAGTAACAACACGGCAGTAACGGCAGTGTACCAAATTGCAAGGCGGCGGCGGGTAGTTTGAAACATTAGGAATTGGGTAATTGGTAATTGGTTGCTTGTTATTTGTTACTTGTTATTTGTTATATCATGTGCGGGGAATCGCCGAGCTTTATTGTTGTTGTGTAGTGCGAGCTTCTAGCTCGCGTTCCGATAGCTCGCGAGCTAGAAGCTCGCACTGTTGTCGCAATCAATTACCAATTCCCAATTACCAATTACCAATTACCCATATTAATATTAATACTTCAGACAGATGTCAAGGTAGCTATCACCCTAGTATTATAAGCGCGAAACTTTTTAGGTAAAAGCCTGTGAACAAATTTTTATTTCGAGCCGCGATCGGGCTGTTAATGGCATTTTTTGGGGCAATTACCTATTTTACAAACGACGTACAAAATCCGGTAACTGGAGAGAGACAGCGGGTGCAGCTTTCTCCCCGCCAAGAGATAGTTTTGGGATTGCAGGCGCGAGATCAAATGGCCTCCAAGTACGGGGGGCTTTATCCCAGCCAGAGTATTCAGCAGTATGTCGATCGAGTAGGAGAACGAGTTGTCAACGGTTCGGCGGCGAAACAAGCAGGTTATCCGTTTGAATTCCACCTGCTGCGAGACGCCCAAACTGTCAATGCTTTTGCTTTACCGGGGGGACAAGTTTTCATTACTGCCGCACTGCTGGGACGGCTGAATTCCGAGGCTCAGTTGGCTGCTGTACTGGGGCACGAAAGCGGTCACGTTGTGGCGCGCCACGCTGCGGAACACTTGGCAAAACAGCAGTTGGGCAGGTCTTTGGTAACGGCGGTTGGGGTGGCGACTAGCGACGATCGCGGTGGCGGCCAGCAGGCAGCATTAATTGCTCAAGCTGTCAATCAAGTTGTCGGTTTGCGGTACGGTAGATCGGACGAACTTGAGAGCGATCGGCTCGGTTTTAGGTTTATGACCGAGGCGGGTTACGATCCGAGAGGTATTGTTGAGGTGATGCAAATTCTCGGTGCCGCTAGGAAGGGCGAAGCGCCGCCGGAGTTTTTGAGTTCTCACCCGAATCCTGAAAACCGGGTGGAAAAGTTGCAAGCTTTAATCGCGCAAAATTACCCTAACGGCGTTCCGGCTAATTTGGTGTCTGGACGCGAAGAGTTTGCTAAGAATGTGTCTGGCGGTTAGCGAGAATTGCATCGGGCTTTACAAAAGTTATTGCTAAAGGCGGATGGAAGTTCGGCTGTAAGTTGGGACGATCGACTTAATGAGCGATCGAGCAATTTGAAAGTTGAGAACCATGATTGAATCTTGGATGATTATCGGCGGTGTGACTTTCTCAGTCGCCTTCGGCACTCTGTTATTCAAACTCCGCGATATTAACTGGGCTGTCAAACTTCAAAGACCGGATTGGATGTTTTTTGAGCCTGCTATTCCGTTGATTTGGACGGTGATTTTTGCTTGCGGGGCCGGCAGCGCTGCTGTCGTGTGGGAACAGGAACCCGGAAGTCTCAAAACATGGCTGCTGATGGCTGTTTACTTGCTTTTAGAAATTGTAACAGTTGCTTATATTCCCGCTACTCTCAGAGCCAAAAGTCTGAAAGTCGGGACGATTTTGGGAGGGGTTGGCGAGATTTTGGGAGTTGTGCTGATGTTGGCTGTTTTGCCGATTTCTCAAACCGCGGCTTTGTTACTTTTGCCTTACGCGATTTGGGGTGCGATCGGCACTTATACTACTTGGGAAATGATTCAGTTAAACCCAGAAGCTGCATAAAGCTCAGGTGCTACTAACGAACCGCTTCGAGGTGCGAAGCTCGCGAAGGAAGATAAGAGCGATTCAGAAGTAATAACCATTAAGTAACTATTAACGAACCCTTCACAACTATAACGCTCTTCTCTTCTCTTCTCTTCTTCTCTTCCTTAGTGTCCTTCGCACCTCGAAGCGGTTCGTAAAAAAAAACATTGTTAATAATAGCAAATCCGTGCTACCGGGTTAACCGACCGATCGAGTGAGGAAATCCGCTTGACAGTATGTGCGTATTTGATGAGAAAATAAATCAATAAAAGTGGTTAAATTTAAAGGATGACCGTTATCAATGGCAATTAAAGACCAGCCCCAACCCCCTCGTTTTCGGCAAATTAGCAATATCTTGTTATTGCTATCAAGTTTGTTTCTGCTGGCAAATATCTTTTTGCCCAATTTGTTCGGACCGCAAATTCCGCAAGTGCCTTACAGCTTGTTCGTCCATCAGGTTCAAGAACAAGATGTGGCGCGAGCTTCCGTAGGCCAAAATGAAATTCGCTACCAGCTCAAAGGCGAAGGAGACAAACCCGGTCAAGTGCTGTCAACTACCCCGATTTTTGACCTGGATCTGCCTAAACTTTTACAAGAAAAAGGCGTTGAATTTGCGGCAACTCCCCCTTCCAAAAATGGCTGGATCGGCAGTGTTTTAAGCTGGGTGGTTCCGCCGCTGATTTTTGTGGCGATTTTTCAATTTTTCATGAACCGGGGCGGTGGCGGGCCGCAGGGTGCGCTGTCGATCGGCAAAAGCAAAGCTAAGGTCTATGTAGAAGGCGAATCGGCGAAAATTACTTTTGCTGATGTGGCTGGAGTAGAAGAGGCTAAAACTGAATTGGTCGAAGTTGTCGAATTCCTGAAAACTCCCGAGAGATTTACGGCAATTGGCGCGAGAATTCCGAAAGGTGTGCTGTTAGTAGGGCCTCCGGGAACTGGCAAAACGCTGTTGGCAAAAGCAGTGGCTGGTGAAGCGGGCGTGCCGTTTTTTAGCATCTCGGGTTCGGAATTTGTGGAACTGTTTGTAGGTGTTGGTTCTGCGAGGGTCAGAGATTTATTCGAGCAGGCTAAGAAGCAGGCTCCTTGTATTATTTTCATTGATGAATTGGACGCGATCGGCAAATCCCGCAGCAGTAACGCTAGCTTCGGTGGGAATGACGAACGCGAACAAACTCTCAATCAATTATTAACTGAAATGGACGGTTTTGCGGCAGGCAATACTACGGTAATTGTGCTGGCTGCAACTAACCGCCCGGAAAGTTTGGATGCTGCTTTGTTGCGCCCCGGCCGTTTCGATCGCCAAGTTTTAGTCGATCGCCCGGATTTATCCGGCCGCGAAGCAATTTTGAACATTCACTCTCAAAAAGTGAAGTTGGGCCCGGATATTGACTTGAAGGCGGTCGCCACTCGCACCCCCGGTTTTTCTGGCGCAGATTTGGCAAATTTGGTCAATGAAGCTGCCTTGCTAGCTGCTCGCAACAAGCGCCTAACTGTAGCTCAGGAAGACTTTTATGAGGCGTTTGAGCGCGTTGTCGCTGGCTTGGAAAAGAAAAGCCGGGTGCTCAACGAAAAAGAGAAAAAGATTGTGGCTTACCACGAAGTCGGGCACGCGATGGTGGGTGCTGCAATGACGGGCGGCGGCGAAGTGTCAAAAATCTCGATCGTCCCGCGCGGTATGGCTGCACTGGGTTACACGTTGCAAGTACCGACAGAAGACCGTTTCTTGTTAGATGAATCGGAGTTGCGCGGTCAAATTGCTACACTGCTTGGAGGGCGATCGGCTGAGGAAGTCGTGTTTGGTAGCATCACTACCGGCGCTTCAAACGACTTGCAAAGGGCCACAGATTTAGCGGAACGGATGGTAACAACTTACGGGATGAGTAAGGTTTTGGGGCCTCTTGCTTACGATCGAGGTCAACAAGCAATGTTCCTCAACGACGGTATGGGAAATGCGCGCCGCGCGGTGAGTGCTCAGACTGCTGAGGCGATCGACCAAGAAGTCAAGGAAATTGTCGAAACTGCACATCAACAAGCTTTGGATATTCTGAAAACAAATCGGGAATTGTTGGAAACAATTACGCAGAAACTGTTGGAAACTGAGGTGGTGGAAGGTGACGCACTTCGCGAATTCCTCGGTCTAGTGCGGCCTTTAGATAAGGTTGCGGCTTGAGTTTAAGAGGGTTAAATTAAACCGCAGATGAACGCAGATGATTGCAATATCATCTGCGTTTTTTGATTGACTACCCCAAAATTTATAATAATTTCAACTGTAAAGATTGTGGTCTGGGTCTAACCAGACAATATAAAAAATATTTTCACTAAAAAATCCATGCACCCTGCCGTATTCATTAGCAGATATTTGAAACTGGTAGGGGATATTTACTAGCTCATCTTCATTGGGAATGCCGAAGCCATTAGGTTCAGTTGTATCTTGCCAGACAATTCCATGACAGCGCAGGCTTTTACTCTGATTATTGATAATTTCTTGAGATTTCAATTGTGATAAATCGCGCAGCCTT
This sequence comes from Microcoleus pseudofavosus SVA1_A4, assembly GCF_036700565.1. Taxonomy (NCBI): domain Bacteria; kingdom Bacillati; phylum Cyanobacteriota; class Cyanophyceae; order Oscillatoriales; family Microcoleaceae; genus Microcoleus; species Microcoleus pseudofavosus. The sequence continues at coordinate 50,006 of NZ_JAUBPE010000036.1, read as the reverse complement.
CTCAATAGAGATGCCAGATATCTCGAATCTCGACCCCCCAGTGAAAATTTATCTTTATCATCCTGATAATACCTGAAAGAAAAACTAATTCCTTCGGGTATTTGTATTTCGACAACCACTCTCTTAGCTGAAGATGGCTGACTGCGAAGATTTGTGTCTTTTCTTTTTTTATTCTTCTTCGATGACACGGGTTTTGTAGTATGCTTTCATTAATTCTTTAGAAATAATAGCATGGCAAGGTTCATCTCTTGGCAATTCACCTCTAGCCTTAATCCAAGGGTCTTCGCGTCGCACCATCAATTCTAACTCATAAGCATCTCGAAAGAAATAATCATCGGATAACTCGTCTAAAAACTCTTGTACTTTCTGTGGAAAATCGGGTTTTTCGACTTCTTTAATAATTGGCTTAAACCCAAATTGTTCTTTGTATTCATAAAATAAAGCCGGGATAGTCGGCCCGTGCACCCAGGCTTCAAAATCTTCATCAAAAAGCGGTGTATCTTCAAAGGCTAGATACCATGCTTGGGCATAGTACAATAGTTTTTGTAGCTTGTGGTTGCTGAGGTAGGAGCCTACGTCATTAGCGAACCAGATATAGTAATCAGCCAGTTGGGAGGCTGTTGTTACTGTAGTTATTGTGGTCATATAATTCGACTCAATAAGTTTTGTATTCTATGATAGCACAGGGCGATCGTCCAAGAATTGCCCTAATCTGTTTTTTCACGTTTGCGTTTTTCTATTTCGGCGATCGGTAATAGCAACGTATTTTCAATTGCCTCTCTCAATCGTCGGAGATATTGAAGCTGTGCAAGATAGTCCAACTCATGTCAGTATTTTGCCAAGCGCTACAATGCTTTTAGAGAAATATGAAGCAGCCCTGGCCCAGACACAGAGCGAATGGGAGAAAGTTTGATAGTTTAATTAGTCAACGGGAGAACAGCAATGGCATGGGTGTTTAGCTTATCGGCTGAATGTGGCACAAAGCAATCGGAAGCACAGCAATTTGCTCAATATTTCAATAAAAGTTTCTGCGTGCTCTCAAACGGTAGAGTTTCCCAATGTCGGGCAGAAATTTTTCAGGATATAGAAGAAAATTGGTGGTGTCGAGTTTGTCCAAGTGGGATCAGTGAGATTGGCATTGACACTCCAGAAAGTGCTTATTTAATGACGGAAATAGGTAGATTTCTGTATCTACGTTTGCGGTTTGCTCCACCGTTTCGGTATGCTTTAGTTGGTATGGAAGTAGATGAGTTTAGAACCTACAGCGAATTGATTGAAGAGCCTGGCTTGGCTTTTCCTGGATTGGTTTTAGCTGAAGCTGTTTGGCAAGCAACGGGAGCATCTTCGGTTTTTCAATCGTTCAGTCTGGGATATGTTTGGAAGCCCTATGAAGGTGAAGTTTATAGACCACTACTAGCATCACCGGACTTAAAGAACAAGCCTGATGAATTGCTGCGTGGGGTAAATCCTTTCAATAAAGGCATCACGCCTCACAGTAAAGACAAAACTGTGCGATATTTACGGCCAAAGCGATCGCCCTTTACCTATCGAAATCACAGTTCGATATTTACGGAAAAAGCGATCGCCCTTCACCTATCGAAATCGAAGAATTAGTCGCTTCATACAGCGAGCATTATAAACAAACAGAAACCCGGCTGCTTCAAACAACCGGGTTTCTAAATATTGTTGCTGCATTTTCGACGATTAAATTCCGGGCACGTAGGCCATAACTGGAGTACCTTGCTGCTGCTGCGCCAGCGTCAAAAGCCGCTGAATCCGTTCTTCGGTAGAGGGGTGAGTGCGGAAAAGTGACTGCAAACCTTTAGTCGAAAAAGGATTCACAATCAGCAGCGGCGACATCGCAGGATTGCCGTGCATCGGAATTTCATGACCCATTTTCTCCAATTTCTGCAGCGCGTTTGCTAAACCGATGGGATTATTGGTAATTTCCACCGCACCGCTGTCTGCTGCAAATTCCCTCGTCCGAGAAATCGCCAATTGAATTACGGTTGCTGATAGCGGTGCTAAAATGATTAAAAATAGCAAACCAAAGGGATTTGGGCCTTGTCTGCTATCCCGCGTTACCGGGCCGTAAAGCGCTCCAAAAGTCAGAATTCGCCCGACAAATGTAATTGCACCGGCAATTGTTCCTGCAACTGCTTGAGTGAGGGTGTCGCGGTTGCGGATGTGCGTCAGTTCGTGGGCTAAAACGCCTTCCAATTCTTCGCGGGAAAGCAGCTTCATGATGCCTTCAGTAACTGCTATTGTAGCGTGTTCCGGGTCTCTTCCTGTGGCGAATGCGTTGGGAGATTGAGTGGGAACTACAAAGATTTTAGGTACCGGAATTTGGGCTTTTTCACTCAGCGATGCTACCATATCGTAGATTTCTGGTGCTTCGCTGCGGGCGATCGGCTGAGCGCGGTAAGCCATTAACGCGGCCGTGTCGGAATAGTACCAAGAGCTAAAACTTGAGAAGGCGGCTAGCGCTAAACCGATGTAAAGTCCTTGCTCGTTGCCGATTAAATAATAACTTCCTAAAACGAGAAGGCCGCTTAGGAGTCCTAAGAGAGCGGCTGTTCTGAGTTGATTTGTTCCTAACATGGCGGGTTGAGGGCGATCGCGAATTTTGATATTTTTGAGATTGTTATTAGATTTTCATATTTTCGGGCGATCGCGCCTCTATCTGCCGAAATAACTGCTGCCGCCAATAGTAGTATTTCACGTTTTCAGTGAGAAACTGGGAATGCCTCGGGAGGCTCTCTCGCCTGCTCTCAAGAGGCGGCATAGCCGCAGGATATGACATTTCCAGCCAGAACCTGGAAACCAGATTAAAAACAAAATAAACGCAGACAATCTTACATTTATCTGCGTTTACCTGCGTCGATCTGCGGTTGAATTCTCCAACCCTAAACCGCTTGCACTTCCTTTTCCTCAACAGCAACAGGTTCTTGATATACTGTTTGAGACTCGTTAGCCAAAAAGTCAGCTAATTGAGCTTCAATTTCATCCCGCACAATCTGGCGGTATTCCAGAAAATGCTCGTTGTGAGCACACACAGTCAAATAATGATCCCAAACCGCAGGATTGCGCTTGAAAATGCTGAACAAATGATGCCAGAACTTCCAGCGAGTGCTGCGCTTGACTCCTTGCCGCCAAACCACAGTTAACAGTGCTCGCAAATCGATCAAACTAGGAACTCTAGCAGGTATCTTTGCTGTAGGTGCACCTAACATTAAGAAATGGCGATAAGTCCGGTCTAAATATTTCTCAGCATCGTACACTTCGCAGAATGCCTCGACATATTCGCGGGCAATATCTTCGAGAGGCCGCGTCGGAATAAAGTTCATCAAAGTAGTCTGGTTGAGGTTGCCCGATTTGTCGCGCAACCGCCCTTCTTTTGCCAGTCTGTGGGACAATGCAGTGTGCGGCAAAGCTTGCAGCATTCCAAAGGTTGTGCTCGGAATTGCTGCTGCTTCGGCAAAGTCTACAATGCGCTGACCTGCACCGGGTTTTTCGCCGTCAAATCCGATGATAAATCCGGCCATTACTCGCAAACCAGTTTTCGCAATTAACTCTACTGATTCGATCAGGGAATTGCGGGTATTTTGGAATTTCTTGGTCATTTGCAGGCTTTCTTCATCAGGGGTTTCAATCCCTAAAAACACTGCATTGAAATTGCAAGCTACCATCATCTCCATCAATTCTTGGTCTTGGGCTAAATCGATGGATGCTTCTGTGTTGAAAGTAAAGGGGAATTTGTGTTCTTCTTGCCAAACTCTTAAGTCTTTTAGCAACAGTTTGACGCTGCGTTTGTTGCCGATAAAGTTGTCGTCTACCATGAACACGCCGCGCCGCCAGCCCAAGTTGTAGAGATAGTCTAATTCTGCTATCAATTGTTGGGGGTTTTTGGTGCGGGGTTTGCGGCCGTAGAGGACGATGATATCGCAGAATTCGCACTGGAAGGGACAGCCTCGGGAAAATTGAATTGACATCGAATCGTAGGCGTCTAATTCGAGCAAGTCGAAGCGGGGAACGGGGGTTGTGGTAACATCTGGTTTTACGCCGTCCGATCGATAAATTCCGCTTTTTTCGCCCCGCAGTACCGCTTCTACGAACATCGGCAAGGTGATTTCGCCTTCGTCGAGAATCAGGTAATCTATGCCCGCTGCTTGAGGTTCTTCGGGTACGGAAGTGGGGTAGGGGCCACCGCAAGCTACGGATTTACCGCGCTGTTTGGCTTCGCGAATGATGTCTAGCAAATCTTCTTTTTGGACAATCATTGCGGACAGAATAACGAGATCTGCCCATTCCCATTCTGCTTCTGTGATTTGTCTGATGTTGCGATCGACTAACTTAAATTCCCATTCTTGGGGTAAAATAGCTGCTACCGTTACCAAACCCAGCGGTGGCAGCAGCACTTTACGATCGACTAATTCTAGGATTTTCTCGTAAGACCAAAATGTTTTCGGAAACAGCGGGTAAACTAGAAGAACTCGCATTATATGTTAAACCTCACATCAGTAAACAACTTGCGATCGGGCTGGCGTGTTTGAGAGTTCGATCGACTCTCAAGACTTCATGTTAAGGCTAAAATTACGATCTTGCACTCGATCGAATATCTGGCGAGGGGTGATACCCCCTAAGATAAAGAGAATGGGCGCAATTTTTAGCTTGCAGTTCCCTGTTAAAGTTTGCAAATGCTGATATTTTATCGTATTTGACGGTTAATTAACGATAATCGCATTTAAAAAGCATGGGACTAAGGCAAAAAAGAACTTGAAACAGTAAATTAGTCGTTTGATGCACATTTCCCCTTCCTTTTCCCTCAACATTCATCCGTTAAATCCGTTACATCCGTTAAATCCCGTACATTGCTCGCTGCCGAACTTCCTTCTTGCCTACTTTGAATCTTTGCCGGGAATCCCGCTAGTTCTTAACATATCGGCAACTGTGCCGCAGTAACTCGGCATTCCTATGCTTTCGGGATTCACAAGATTTTGATAAGTAAAATGGCGGTAGCTGATGCAAAATCTATCCCAAGCAGCCACCTGAATTCGGAACAGCCAAATAAAGAAATTGGCTAGCCAAGCTGAAAGAGTAATCCGAAAAAATATTTTTTTATTCAAATACTGGCAAGCTTGTTCTACCACTTCGTTAGCTGTAATCGCCGGATTTCCTAGCACAAAATGTCGCGGTTCCTCGGAAGCAGGCGGATGTTCTACTAAATAATTAACTACTTTGGCAATATCTGCGCCGTGGATGAAGTGAAAACTCCCATCTGCCTTAAACCAGCGAATCAAACCAATCCATTTTGCGACAAGTGGCAGGCCCGATGACAAGTGAGAAACTGGTTTTTCTGCGTCTCCTCCCAATACTAATGTCGGGTAAAGTGCCGTAATTGGAGGCAAATTTTTCAAAGCTGACAAATGCACCATGCAGTTGTATTTTGAGCTAATATAATCTGTTCCCAGTTCGCCGGCTTCTTTGAGCAAATTGTTGTCTCGACCGAGAATGCTGGCAGTTGAAAAATAAATTACTTGCTGGCAAGTCTGTGGCGAAAGTAGTTGAATGAGGCGGAGAGTTTTGGTCACGTTAACGTCAAACACTTCTTGAGTTCCTCCCCAAGCAGTAGCGGCTACAATTGCTATATTTATTGTTTGAAGAAGTTCGGCAAATTGCTCGATATCTCGCATATCGCCTTGTATGATATTGATGCCGGGGCGGGCTTTCCAGTCAAATTTTAATTTTTCTGGGTTGCGAACTAATAAGTAAAGTTCGTGGTTTGTTTCTTGAATCAAAGTTTCGGTCATGTAGTGACCGATACAGCCACTTGCACCCGTCACAAAAATTTTTTTGGAGTTCATTTTGCCGGAGGGGAAGGGGGGAGGATTTGAGGATTTTTAGATGGTAGGGACAGGGCATTGCCCATTAGTGACAACTTAAGCCTGAAACCCCTGAGAAATCTCGCTTTTACCTAAGTCTAGATCCCCCTAAATCCCCTTAAGAAGGGGGACTTTGAGTGCTTCATGTCCCCCCCTTATTAAGGGGGGTTAGGGGGGATCTAGACTTTGATACAAACAAGAGAGACGGCCGGTTTTACCTTAAGTTGACACCAATGGGCATTGCCCTGTCGCTACAAATATAATGTGCAATTAACCGGATTCTCTCCGATTATATATTTTTTTCGACGGTAGGGACACGGCATTGCCGTGTCGCTACAAATATCAGGTGCAATTAACCGGATTCGATCGCATTCTACAATCAAAATCAAATCAAGCAGCAACTGCCAGCAATTTGTCGGCTTGTTTTGCCGTTTCAAAGAAGAAACGCACGTTATCTTCGGGAGTTCCCGGTAATACGCCGTGTCCCAAATTGAGGATGTGTCCGCGATCGCCCGCTTTGCGAATTGTATCAAGAATTCGATCGCGAATAAACGCTTGAGAACCAAACAACACGCCCGGATCGAGATTTCCCTGAACGTTCATATTGGGACCCAAACGGCGCCGCGCGTCGGCCATGTCAACAGTCCAATCAACGCTGACGATATCCGCGCCGGATGTTGCCATGCGTTCGAGAATGCCGGCACTTCCAGTGACTAACAGAATTAGCGGGGTGTCGGGATGGGTTTTTTTGACTTGCTCGAATACTTGTTTCTGGTAAGGTAGAGCGAAGGTGTCGTAGTCTTGCGGGGACAGTTGGCCGGCCCAGGAGTCGAACATTTGCACTACTTGCGCGCCGCAGTCGATTTGATAGCGCACGTAAACGGCGATCGCATCTGCGAATTTCGACAGCAACTGATGCAGTAAAGTTGGATCGGAAAATGCCATGTTTTTGATGATCGCATAATCCTTAGAACCTTTGCCCTCAACCGCATAAGCCGCCAGCGTCCACGGCGCGCCCACAAAACCGAGCACGGTGGATTTGTTGCCGACTTCCTGGCGCAGGGATTTGAGGATAGTTTTGATAAACGGCAAGCTTTCTTCCGGGTTCAGCGGTTGCAGGTTGTCGATTTGCTGCTGAGTGCGGATGGGTGCGTGGATAATCGGCCCTTTGCCTTCGGCGATGTCCATGTCGATGCCCAAACCGGGCATTGGGGTGACAATATCGGAAAACAGAATTACGCCGTCGGGTTGAAACGCGCGCCACGGCTGAAGGGAAACTTCGATCGCAACTTCGGGAATTTCGGAACGTTCGCGAAACGAGGGATACTTTTCTCGCAAATCTCGATAAGCCTTCATGTAGCGGCCGGCTTGGCGCATCATCCACACTGGCGGGCGGTCTAGGGTTTCGCCGCGGGCTGCCCGCAGGAGCAAGGGAACTTCATTTAATGCTGACATCTTAACTTTTCTCTGATTTAGGTATTTTAATGCCTTTGGTAGCTTACCACTGTGCGATCGTCCTTTTCGATCGAAAATTCATCTGTTGGCTGTGAGGGAGATGGGGGGAGTGGCTGAGTTCGATTTTGGGGAGTCGGAGTCAGGTTGGTTGCGAGGCTGGCAAATGGCATCTAGACTCCTTCCAATGTATGGGGATTATATTGGAAATATCCTCACTCGCAGGGCAAACTAATTGAATGGAAACGCTACGTGCAAACCGCACGTTTTATTTACTTTACCTCTCCCACTCGCTGGGGAAACTAACTGAATTATGATTGAAAGCATTTGGTATTTCACGGCGTCGGCGGCAGCTTTACCAGCGGTGTATTCACCACCCGCACCAAAGCGGAGGAATTTATTTCCCAACATAACCTGGAGGGTATTCTTACCAAGTACCCATTGGATGTTATCATTTATGATTGGGCAATAGAAAACGGTTTTTTCAAAGTAAAGAAGCCGCACCAGACAAGTCCCGAGTTTATCCAGCGCTTTACTACGGCCTGCCAAGAGCATTACCACTACGAAGCGGGGCGCTCCGCTTCCGACACTGCGGACTAATTCACCAGCAACCGCCCAGATTATACGGGGGATCTCTCCACTCGCTGGGGAGACTAATTAAACGTCTATTATCACACTCGATCGGCGGCTTTATTTCTGAGCTAATATTGCATCGTAATCGCCATGAGTCCCTATCCAAAACCAGACAATACCTTCAGGTTTCTCAACTCCCAAAGCTCGGTAACTATCGCCTACTCGCACCGATTGCAATTGCTTTCGCCTGCCAACTTTTTTAAAATGCAGCGAAGGGTGATACTGATCGACTTTGAGTAATTCGTAATTTTTATCGGCTAAGGCTTGTATTTCTTTAGGTAGCTGGTGATAGCAGTGCCAAAAACGCGGTAAAGTCAGATGCTTCATAACACTTTAGCCAATCCCGCTTCATACTCTGCATCGACTTCATCAAGTAGCGCATCTAACCGCCCATCCTCCAAATCGCCTTCAATTTGCCTATCCCAAACCTGTTGGCGATACTCTATCAGCCAAGCAGTGAGTTCGGATAGTTCCTTAACTGACAAATTCATAATTGCTGTTTCAAGTTCTTTAACGCTCATACATTTTGCCACATTATTAATATTATTAATATACCAATATTCTTGAACGCACGGGTAGTCATAAACCGGGTTTTTTCCGAAAAACGCGTTGCAGCCCACAGATGAGCGTGAAAAACCCGGTTTCTTTGGTTAGTTGTAGATTATACAGAGCGACGCACCCGTAAGTATGGTGCGTCGCTGCGAGATTTTCGAGTTTAGTTGTAGATGGTAAATAGCGACGCACCCACGGTATTTTGTATGGTGCGTCGCTGTGACATTTTCGAGCTTCGTTGTAGATTGTAGAGAGCGGCGCACCCTACTATCTCGTCACGCAGACTCCGCCCACCACTACCCGACATTGATCGCGGGGCTCATCGAACCTCCTATTATCATCAACCCTCGCCGAATCTAAATCTCTAGTCCGCGAATTGTAGTAATAATCTCCCGCCGGAAAGTTTCTAGTCGGGACAGCGCAGTAAGTCGAGTCTTGATTATTATCATCAAACCTTACTCTCACCACAGAACGTCTCTCGCTACAGTCGATCGATCGCAAGCCAAAATCATCTTGCAGAAGCTGTGATCTGTCATATCGCCCGTCATATCGCCCGTTATCTCGCCCGTTATCTCGCCCGGTGTACCAATCGTCCCGCGAATTGCCCGATCGTCTGTCGCCCCCATCAATTCCCGAAACTTCCAGCGTATAGTTACCGCCCCTGGCAGCATCTTTCGTTAACACTAAAAGCTTGTAATCGCCACTACGGGGAATTTGATAATTAAAAGAACGGTCTTGCGTAAAGGCGACTTGTTTGTTGTTACCGTAAAACAGCACCATGACGGGAGTAAAACCGCGACTTCTATCTGTATCTAAAAACACTTCAATGTTGTCGCCTTCCCGAGCGCTGAATGTGTATTCTTGACCCCGCAATTCTTCCGTCGGAGTTCCCGGTGTCCACATATTTCGGAAACGGTAAATCGGGGAAGTGCGGCGAATTACTCCGTCGATGCGATCGTTATTCTGTATCTGTTCGCCAACTGCACTAGACGAAATGCCAGTGAGTGCCAATCCTGCAACTAGCACAGTGGCAGCAATACTGTTTAACAAGTTGTGTGCTTTCATATCAACCTCTCGAAAATTTTAAAATCTTTTTGCTTTCTTGGCGCCGACATTTGCATACAATCCATTTTAAATGTAATTTCTGCCAACCGTGTCAACCTCACCCAACCCGGCTATTTAGCTGGTGCAAAATCTCAAGTTAAAGTTATAGACGTTGATCCTTAATCTAAAGTTGCGATTTATCGCCACAAATCAGCAATCCCGATTCAGCGTCGAGACAAGCCCTAATTCCCATCGGTAAAGCAGCGTTAACCCCCTCGTGCCCGAAGGGCAAATCCGAGACAACGGGAATATTCAAGTCCCCCAGCCGATCGCGCAAAACCTCTTCAATGCTAAAACTGGGAATACTCGGGTCAATCTCGCAGCGGCTGAAGCGCCCCAAAGCAATGCCCCGCACCCCAGCGAAAGCCCCCGCCATCCGCCACAAAGTCAGCATTCGATCGACTCTGTAAGGAGCCTCAGAAACATCCTCAAATGCGAGAATAACCCCGGTCAAATCCGGTTGATACGGGGTTCCGAGCAAATGAGAAGCAACCGTCAGATTCGCCGGAAATAGCCGTCCCGTGGCTTGTCCGCTGCCCCATCCTTTACCTTGCAAAGATTGTAAGGGACGACCTTCGATGCAGTCAAAAAGTCGATCGACAGACCAATCCGGTTCAGCAGCCAAAGTTGTCAGCATCGGCCCGTGAACGCCCCAAATCCCCAATTTGTCGTGATTCCACAGCAAAGCAGTAATGTCGGAAAAGCCGATCAACCATTTCGGCGAATGGTCAGCGGGAGGTGGAAATTGGGAGTTTTCCGCCTTTCCCACATTTCCTTTTTCCAAAAGTCGAGTGCTGCCGAAACCGCCACGAGCACACAGAATACCGCGACAATCCGGGTCATTTAGGGCATCTGCGAGCTGTCGGAGGCGGTTTTCATCGGAACCGGCCAAATAGCCCCAGCGATCGTCAAAACCCGGTGTTAATTCAACTCGATAGCCGCGAGATTTCCAAATTTCTACACCCTTTTCAAAGTTGGTTGATTCTCGCAAAGTGCCACTAGGGGCAATTACTTTGAGCCAATCTCCTGGTTGCAGAAATTTTATGTTAGTCATTAGGTTGATTGTTGACTGTTGACTGTTGACTGTTGGCTGTTGGCTGTTGGCTGTTGGCTGTTGACTGTTGGCTGTTGACTGTTGACTGTTGACTGTTGGCTGTTGACTGTTGACTGTTGGCTGTTGACTGTTGGCTGTTGACTGTTGACTGTTGACTGTTGGCTGTTGACTGTTGACTGTTAACCTTTGGCTTTTTTTAGTGAGTTAAGATAGGCATTAAGTTTTGGTGAAAGTTCATTTAATAAAGGATGCACTCGATCGATTTGTTCTTGAGTCAAAAGATTGCGAGCGTATGCAAGCCTCAACCAATGTCTTGTTTCGTTTAATGAACCCAAGAGCAATTTTCACAAAACGCTGATTATCTTGATAGCTATAGCGTCCATGTCCTTCTGCAATATTAGCACCAACACTATCCGCCGATCGCACTATTTGTTTGCCCATCGTATCCTTCGCAAAGTCGTCCCACTTTTTAACAATAAACCATATTTCGTTTGATATTTTTTCAGCTAACTGATAAACTTGTAGCTGTTGAAAGCTTTCCATATTAGTTCCTTTAAATAGTTGATGGCAAACCATTGACTGTCAACGGTCAACAGTCAACCGTCAACAATTAAGGCAAAGTCAAAATTTCCACCCCAGAATCAGTAACAGCCAGAGTGTGCTCGAATTGAGCCGAAAGCTTTCCATCTTGCGTGATCGCAGTCCAACCATCGCCCAAAATTTCCACTTCCCAAGTACCCTCATTAATCATCGGCTCGATCGTAAAAACCATGCCTTGTCTGAGCTTCTTTCCCGTGCCCCGCTTGCCGTAATGCAGAATTTCCGGTTCGGTGTGAAAGACTCGGTGAACGCCGTGTCCCGCAAAATTTCGCACTACCGAAAAACCCTGTGCTTCAGCATATTCTTGAATCGCTGCACCGATGTCCCCGGTACGAGCACCCGGTTTAACTTCCGCAATTCCTCTTCTTAAACATTCCTCGGTTACTTCCACTAATCTTTTAGCTACAGGCGAAGGTTTCCCGACAAAAAAAGTTTTGGAAGTATCGCCATGATAGCCGTCAACTAAAGGCGTTACATCAATATTAATAATGTCACCTTCTCTCAGAATTTGTTTAGCATTGGGGATGCCGTGACAGACAACTTCATTGACGCTAGCACACAGAGATTTAGGAAATCCTTTATAACCTAGCGGAGCGCTTTTTGCCCCGTGTGCCAAAGTCCAGCGTTCGGCTTCGTCGTTAATTGCTAAAGTGCTGACACCCGGTTTTACCATAGGTTCTAGATGTAGGAGAAGTTCGGCAGCTAAACGGCCTGCTTGGCGCATTTTTTCGATTTCTCTACTGGATAAAAGCACTAAACGTTCGGTTGCCATAGTTTTTTCTGTTTTCTTTTTTTGTGATCGATTAAGAGTTTATTTAACTCAATTTTAGAATAGATTTGAACCAGTGTTCAAAACGATCGCCCAAAGCTCCCAAAGAATATTCTACCTCTGCTTGTCGCCGGCAAGCGCTGCGGTCAATTTGGTCTAAGCGGGCGATCGCACCTACCAAGCCATTTACGCTGTCAGGCTCCACTAAAAAGCCCGTCAGTCCGTCTCGAACAATTTCGGCAGGCCCCCCGCGCTCGTAAGCAATCACGGGCACACCGCACGCTAAAGCCTCGATCGCGACATTTCCGAAAGCTTCCACCCAACGCGGCGTCATCAACAATGCTCGGCACTGCCGGACTTGCTCTTGCATTTGGGTTGTTGTCAAAAATCCTAAATATTCTACCGGAGCATCCGGGTAATCTGCACAAATTTTTTGCCAATAATCCTCATCTTGCATTTTGCCCATAATTTTTAGGGGAATGCCTGTAATTTTCGCTGCCGCTACTGCATCTTCTAAACCTTTCTCCGGGGCGATGCGGCCTAGCCAAGCTAATTTAGACTGCGGTTGGTTGCAAAATTCGTACAGGGATAAATCTATGCCATTTCCCAACAACTGACATTCATCGGCAAAGGCGAATGTTTTGGCTTGAGAAGCGGTATGAACTCCGATCGTACCAGGAAACTGGACGGCGGTTTGTCCGGCAATGCGATCGAGGGATGCCGAAAGGGAGCCCATGCTGATCAAATGTGCGATCGGAGTCCTAAAAAATGGCGTCAAATAAAACGGCAGCCAATCGTAAGCAAAGTTAAGAATGACATCCCATTCATCCTGAACTTGGCGAGCATATTCCCACATATTCGCCAGCACAGCATCGGCGGGCATCACAATACAAGCATTGTAATCTTGTGTTTGGGCGGTTACTTGCAAATCGCCTGTTATTTCGATTACTGGAATTGATTCTAAGACTGAACCTACTGGTGCTACGACTGCTATTTTATGACCGCGGCGCTGCAATTCTTTAGCAATGTTAAGGACTGTAAGTTCGACACCGCCGCCCAACCCGGAACCGAGTTTACCGACAGAAGTTGACAGGAACAATAGTTTTAAAGAGTCAGTAGTCATTAGTCATTAGTCATTAGTCAGCCGTCACTAATTATAACATAATCTAAATTATAAATTCTTCCCTCTCAAATCTAAAATATAAAATCACTTGAAAATTGCTATATTTATCAATCCCTCTCAGAATGAGGACGGATGCGATTCAACTGATTGATAGCCCAGCGAGCAGTTTCCTGAACTTCTGGATCGGGATCGTCCGTCGCACGGTGCAACAAGTGACTGATTTGATTCACCAATTCGTAAATCCGTGTCAAGTCGCGAATCGCATTTTTCCGCACTTCGGGGTTTTCATTTTGCAGCGAAATTGACCAGGCATTATTCATCGGTTTGAGCGTGCGAATGCCAATTTCCGAGAGACTTGCTAAAATTAAACTGTACTGCTTCGAGTCGGAATTTGCTAGCAAATCGAGCAACGGCTCAACTGCTCTGGAATCTCCCCGCTGGCCGAGTTCCCAAATTGCTTTGCGCCTCTTTGCCGGATTTAGGTGCTGCAAATCTTCAATCAGTGCTTCAATAATATCAACTTTAGGTCTACCATCTGTTTCGGGAAGGGAAATATCTTTCTTCCGACTCGCTAGGGAATCGGCTCGATTAGTTGTTTCGGGAATGTTGAAACCTGTGTCGCTGTAGCCGTTGCTGTTAGTTTCCAAGGGCGAGGTGTCGGAATTAATTCGATCGCCCTCGACTGCTGCATCCTCGGATTTTTGTTCCCCCGATTCCAGGATAAAGGGTAAAGGCCGATCGCTGCTGTCGAGACTGTAGCCCTTTGGGAAATCAACAGGGTAGGGCAATGCTGGCCGCGGTTTTTGTCCCCCAAAAGAAACCTCTTGCTGTCCAATTTCGTGCGAGTTTGTATGAGAATTGGGATTGGTGAATTGAGAGTTTCTTTGGTTGTGGCGATCGACTCTTCCGCGTCTTCGCTTAGAATTATTTGACTCGCCGCTGCTAACTAATTTGAGCAGGATAAATACTGCCGCTGCCGTGACGACAACTGCTGCCAAACCCAACATTAACAACCCCCGCTGGCGAGACAAAATGACGATCAAATTGGAGATCGGTTTCGGGATTTTGGAATTAGGTTTAGACGTTTTGGACGGCTTAGATTTGTTTTTATCGGGCGCTGGAGAGGGTTTTGGAGAATTGGAGTCCTGGCGATCGTCCCGGGGAGAGTTCGCCTGAGCAATTTCTTGGGAAACAGCCCCGTAGGAGGCATTGAGAGCCTGTGGCCTTCCGTCCGCACTTGGACTGAAGGCAGCGCCCAGACAGGCAATGCAGGTCAATAAACATAAAGTGGAGCGGTAGTGCGCCATAAGACTCAATCGGGGTTTTGAGAGGCAACGCCGCGTGACGAGCTTTAGTGTAACCTTGAGTTAGCTCGATCCTAGCTGCTATGCGCCCAACTAACTTACAAATAGCACCAGACTCGCGAAAAATTCTGGTTTGAGAGGCCAGCGAGCCGGATCTCATTAACACAATTGCGTCATTATCGGCGGCCGCGGGTAAAGCAGCGCATCCAGAAAGTTCAGTCCTGGACGCATCAATAAGGTATTTTTCTCATTGTTCGCTGTGCGGATAGATCGCAGCATCCGTTTTTCATCGGTTGCGGGTAAGTCCAGAAAGTTGATTCCCACCTCAGCAAGCGGAGTCTCAGCTACGTGCAGTGCAGGCACTGCGTCGCGGGCTGGCGATTCTTGGCAAGCCGTTGATTTCTCACCGATAGCGTGGCATGACAAAGAGTTTAACTGTTTCGTCGCTGCTGCGCCGATCGTGTTTGTCTTAATCTGGGCGGGTACTGGGACAAGGGGGATTGGCGGTGGAAACGAGAAACCGAGTTTTTGAGTGTATTTCTGGCGGCTTTACCGAAGATTTTCAGTATGTTTATTTTTACCTACTTAGTTAAGTTAAATCAATCGGTATTTAATCCTGTGCAGCCACATTTGATATAAGATCGAGCTAAATTTCTAGTGTGAGAGTAGACGCGTTTGTGAGCCAACAAGATATTTTAAATTTAGCAAAAGAAGGCGATGCCAGGGCGATCGCATTTCTGATCGGCCAAGCACTCCAAAGCTTCGGCGTCACGGCTAAAGCCAGCCGCGAACATGACAGCCTGCACCTGCTGCTGGAAGCAGAACAATTGCCCGCAGAAGAAGCCTGTCTCCGAGTCGCAGTCAAAGGGTTGCAGCGGCTGCAACCAAATAACGTTTACTCGGTGACAATTTACGGGCGGCGCAGCGGCCAGCAATTGCCTGCTTGGACTCAGACGGTAGAATTAAAAAAACGCTTGACTTCCGCACCCGTGAGTGCAGCAGTTGCCGTGAATGCAGCAGTAGCTGCGAGTGCAGCAGTAGCGGCTAGTGTACCAGCTTCCCCAATTCCTGTGGCTTTGCCAAAGCTAGAAAAAACTCAAAATTTCACAACTGGGCACACTCAAATACCAGAAAAATCCCCGCCCAAACCCCCTAAAATCCCAACTCCAAAACCCACTAACCAACGGCAGCGAAAGCCATCACCGCAGCCAGAGTTAGCAGCCGCTAAAACTAAAAAATCTAGGCTGTCAATCGGTGCTCTGAGTCTGATTCTCGTGCCGATATCCGGCTTTATTCTGGGTTCTCAATTTTACAAATCCTCAAGCACCGCTAATATTAACCCTCTAACGTCAAAGCCTGCGGTACAAAAAGCGATCTCGACACCCGCACCTGCACCCGCAACCACACCCTTGCCAGCTCCTAAATCGCGCTCCCAAGCTGCAAAAAAACCTGCCACTGTGCCCGCAACTGTCAGCATCAAAGCAGTTGGCGACATGATCCCCGGCACAAATTATCCCTACAACAAACTGCCGGCAAAAAAAGAGCTGTTATTAGAGTCGGTAAAACCGTACCTCAAAGGAGCTGATATTCTGTTTGGCAATTTTGAAAGCACGATGACCGATTATCCTTACAGTTCCAAAGGAGGCGGCGGACGAATGCTGTTTGCCTTTCGCACGCCTCCGAGTTATGCCAAAATTTTCAAAGATGTTGGTTTTGATATTTTGAATGTTGCCAACAATCACTCTTACGATTTTAACGAGCAGGGATTTAAGGACACGATTAAAAACATCGACAGCAACGGCATGAAGGCTGTCGGTAAAAGAGATCAAATTGTTTATCAAAATGTCAAGGGCGTGAATTTTGCCTTTATCGGTTTCAGCAACTACGGCGAAGTTCACAATTCCTTGCTGGAACTGAAAGCGGGGGCAGAAATTGTCAAAAAAGCGAAGCAAAACGCTGATATTGTAGTGATATCAGTTCATGCTGGAGCTGAAGGAACGGGAGCTCTGAATGTGAAAAATAAAAACGAATTATTTTACGGAGAAAACCGGGGAAATATGGTTTTGTTTTCGCGGACGATGATTGATGCGGGAGCAGATTTGATTTTGGGACACGGCCCGCACGTTACCAGAGCTATGGAACTTTATAAGGGGAAATTGATTGCTTATTCGCTGGGCAATTTTTTGGGTTATCGCACTTTGTCCACAGCAGGAGCGCTCGGTCAATCTCTAATTTTGGATGTGAAAATGACTCCGCAAGGGGATTTTGTTTCTGGTAAGATTATCCCCATCCAACTTGACAGGCAAGGTATTCCGTCTGTTGATAACAATTTTAGGACTGTGGGATTGATTGGCCGTTTGACAAAGAGCGATTTTCCCAATAGCGGTTTGACAATTGATGACAAGGGACAAATTTTGAAAAAGAGTAAGTAGTCATTAGTCAGTAGTCATTAGTCATTGGGCATTGGGCATTGGGCATTGGGCATTGGGCATTGGGCATTGGGCATTGGCAATTGGTGATTGGTAACAACAGTCAACAGTCAACAGTCAACAGTCAACAGTCAACAGTCAACAGTCAACAGTCAACAGTCAACCAATTACCAATTCCCAATTCCCAATCACCAATAATTAGTCATCAATCATTGCTGTCAAAGCTGCTTTCATTTCGTCTGCTGTCGTCGTTGCCGTACCGAATTGACGCACGACAATGCTAGCCGCCAAATTGCCCAAAACTGCCGCTTCCCAACCGGATGCACCGACGCACAAAGCTAAAGTCATTGCTGCTACTACTGTATCTCCAGCACCGGTTACGTCGAATACATCAGTCTTGTTAAAAGGGGGAATGTCCCAACTTTGAATGGCAAATTCCCCCTTTTCACAAATGGATGTTGGAGGGGGTGAATTTTTGATTTCTTCGCCGTTCGCCCTTTCAAACAAAGTCATCCCTTCTTCGCCGCGAGTAATCAGGATTTTTTGAGCTTGAGTTAAGTTCAACAAATCGCGTCCTGCTTGCATTAAAGTTTGAGGGTTTTTTATACCATATCCGACTGCTTGCTCGGCTTCTGGCAAGTTCGGAGTAAACAGCATCGCTCCAGAATATCGCTGCAAATTTGTTTGAGCGTCTACAATTGTTTTGCCGGGAACCACTGCCGATTCGATCGCCAAACGAGTCAAAACTCCGTCGCCGTAGTCGGAACAAACCACTGCATCTACTGTCGGTATTTGCTGCCGGATGTAGTCTGCCAGTTGCAACTGCAAGTCTAAATCCGGCAACTCGTCCGATTTGCGATCGACTCGGACAATTTGCTGAGTCACCGACTGCCGCGCGTGCCCGGAGATTCGAGTTTTGGTGACTGTTGGACGCTGCGAATCGATTAAAATCCCAGCCGTATCAATTCCCGCCGCCTCAAAAATACCGCACAAAGCCTTTCCCTGGTCGTCTTTTCCCACCAAACCAGCAACTTTTACCTTGCCTCCCAGTTTGGCTAAATTGTAGACAGCATTTGCGCCACCTCCGGGTAGTTGCCGAGTATTTTCGTAGCGCAAAATCAGCACAGGTGCTTCGCGGGAAATTCGCTCTACTTGTCCGGTAAGAAACTCGTCCAAGGTCAAATCTCCGATCGCTAATACCTGCGCTCGATGGAAGCAGTCTAATCTTTTCAATAATTGCTCTGTTGAGGCACGCAGTTGAGGCAAAAAATCGGAATAGTCGTTAGTCATTAACCAAAAAAATGAGACTGAGGAGTTGATAGTTGAGTGGGGAACGAGCGGGAATTAAAAATCCTAATATTAATTAATAATTAATTTCCTCCCTTGTTGTATTTTTAACTTTTAATTGATTTTCTGACTGGGATTTTGAGAAACCAGTTGCAGGCTGTTGGCGATCGCACTCGCTCAACCAATTTTGCCAAAAATTGCGGATACCAGCGAACCCATTGATACAAAGCGAGAAAGTTTCACGGTGTGGAAGTTTCCTTCTACATAAGTGCCTTCTACATAAGTGCCTTCAAAAGACAGCAGAATTATTTCAATTTCTGCTTGATGATCGTAATCACCTGAGTCATTTGTTTCTTGAGTGCATCAATTTCCGCTTGCATTTTCGCCATTTTCTCAGTCATCGCCTGAATGTCGCCGGCGCCCGCTGCGGAACTGGGTGCAGCAGCGGCGGCGGCTGGGGCTTCCGGTACCGGTTTCTTTTTGGCCAGTACCATCGCCGATTTGATCGCTTCAGTTAGCTGCTTTTTCTCGAAGGGTTTGGCGATAAATGCAAAAAAATGCTTCTCAAAGGGTTTAGGAATTTTCTCCATCACCTCTTCTTCCCGGCCAGACATGATCACCAAAGGTATCTTGCAAAGCGCCGGATGGGCTTGCACTTTTTGATACACTTCCCAACCGCTGACTTTGGGCAGTAGGAAATCTAACATAATTAGATTCGGTCGGGCTTCACGGATCAGTTTGAGTCCCTCTTCGCCGTCTTTTGCTTCTAGAACTTCAAAGTTACCTTGGGGTAACATCTCTCGGACTCGGACGCGGATGACTTTACTGTCATCGATTACCAAGATTTTTTGACCAGCCACGACTGACTCCTTCAGTAATGAGTGATGATTCGCAACCTTTAGTATATCCCTAACAGAATTCTACCCAGAATTCTGGGCGATTTTAGTTTTGCTGCACCTCGGCGCGATTCTGATTTCGGGCGAGACTGCTACAAGTTCAGCGACTTTGATTTCGGATACGATCGAAGGAATTAACTCGATCGCCACTTAATTATATGTCGCTTCCAACTCCTCAAACTCCTACTGTCAAAGCAATTGCCGCCCAAATGCGGGGTGAAATCGAGGCGATGCCGGAGTGGTTGCGCAGACCCGTTGGCAAAGCTAGCGAACTTTCCCAAGTGCAAAAAATTATTAAACAGCGGCAAATTCACACGATTTGCGAGGAGGGCAGATGTCCCAACCGGGGAGAGTGCTACGCCCAAAAAACGGCGACTTTTTTGTTGATGGGGCCGACTTGCACCCGCGCTTGTGCTTTTTGTCAAGTAGATAAAGGTCATTCTCCGATGCCCCTCGACCCGGAGGAACCGAAGAAGGTGGCGGAGGCGGTGCAGTTGTTGGGTTTGCGCTATGCGGTGCTGACTTCGGTGGCGAGGGACGATTTGCCGGATGGGGGTGCTGGTTGGTTTGCCAGGACGATCGCCCAAATCCGCCTTCTTAACCCCGATACTGAAGTTGAGGTACTGACGCCGGATTTTTGGGGGGGAACGGGGAGGACTTCAGAGGGGGAGAATTCCGGCCTCGATGAGTTGCAGCGAGATCGGATTCGCACGGTGGTGGAGGCTAAACCGGCTTGTTACAACCACAATATTGAGACGGTGCGCCGGTTGCAAGGGCCGGTGCGGAGGGGGGCTAAGTACGATCGCTCGATCGACGTTCTCCGTACTGTCAAGCAATTTGACCCCACTATTCCCACAAAATCCGGTTTGATGTTGGGGCACGGGGAAACCGAAGCCGAGATAGTCGAAGCGATGGCCGATTTGCGGGATGCCAAGTGCGATCGGCTCACCCTCGGTCAATACATGAGACCATCTCTAGAACACCTCCCAGTGCGCCAATACTGGACTCCAGCAGAATTTGACCGTTTTGGGTCGATCGCCCGTCAGATGGGGTTTGAGCGCGTGCGATCGGGGCCTCTCGTCCGCAGTTCCTACCACGCTGGAGAGAGCGATTAAAATCAATCAAAATTCAACTCGGTATAAACTCCTAGTTACAAAAAATAACACTAGAGGAATGTGCTTATGTGCGACGCTCTCTGCTATTTGTGAATAGAGTGACATTATGAATTAGGAGCTTTACCTATGGCAGAGATAGCGAAGAACCAATTAAAATCCGACTCCGTGATGAAAACGGGCAAATTCCCTTACACCTTTCGCGCAGGCTGGTTTCTGTTGCTGTTAGGTATCAACTTTGTGGTTGCAGCCTATTATTTCCATATCATTGAATAGTTCTGCAAGTTGACTTTTAGCAGACCCTGCTTTTCTCGACCTCAACGTCGGAGAGTGGGAGAGAGGAAGAGGGAGAGAGTGGGAGAGTGGGAGAGTGGGACAGTGGGACAGTTGGGAGAATAGGACTTCATCCTTCTTGCTTCTGACGAATGACTTCTTCCCTATTCCCTCTTCCCTCTTCCTTCTTGCTTCTGACGAATGACAACTGACGAATGACAACTGACAAACTTAGCGATTTCTCGACGCTTCTAGCTTAGACAACCGCTCTTGAATTTTGATCACATCTTGCTTAGTTTCAATTGCCAAAGTTGCTAAATTGTCAAACATCGGGTCTCCCGACAGCATTCTAGCATTTGTGCGACCCGAACCCGGACGGTTCGGAGACTGAGGCCGGTTAACTCCAGAACCTTGATTCTGCAAACTGTAGATTTGTCCCCTGAGCTCGGAAATTTGACTTTCTAATTGAGTAATGCGAAACTCTAATTGAGTGGTCGATTGAGCGGGCGTAAAAATTGGCGCAACAGCAATTGCTAAGGCGCAAGCAAGACACACAAGACAGATTTTTAGGGCGCGATGGCGAAGATTTTTCGGCATAGCTTTAATAATTTAAATCATACAATTTATAAAGTAACAAATCCCAGCTATTTTTGACCTCTATCAGAAGTATGTCTTATGCCAACTAGAAACGTAGCTATTTTAATGTTCGATGATGTCGAGGTACTGGACTTTGCAGGCCCTTTTGAAGTGTTTTCTGTGACATCAGAATTAAGTAAGGGCGAGCGACCTTTTGCAGTCTCTACCGTAGCCGAACATCCCGGTGCTGTCAACGCCCGCAACGGTTTGAGCGTAAATCCCCACTGCACCATTTCCGATTGTCCCCCACCGGATATTTTGATTGTACCGGGAGGACAAGGTACGAGAAAGTTAATCGATAATTCAGCAGTTATCAACTGGATAAAAGATTGTTCGCGAACAGCAGAATTAGTGCTTTCTGTCTGTACGGGTTCGCTGCTTTTGGCAAAAGCTGGCTTGTTGGAAGGTTTGCCAGCAACTACACACCATCGGGCGTTAGATTTGTTAAGAGAATTAGCTCCCAACACAACTATTATTGAAAATCAGCGATTTGTAGATAACGGCAAAATCATCACTTCTGGGGGAATTTCTGCGGGAATTGATATGTCTTTGCACGTTGTCGGCAAGCTTTTGGGAACAGCACAAGCCGAACAAACAGCAGAGCACATGGAATATAAAATTGGGAATTGGTAATTGCGAATCTAGTTCATTCCGTCCTTTTGCAAAACCTGTATATGTAGTAGGGTGCGCACTGCGCACCTTACTAACTCAAAAGCGAGCATCTGTAGGGACACGGCAATGCCGTGTCCGGCGCGGGGAGTAGGACACGGCATTGCCGTGTCCCTACCGTTCCCTTTTAATAATTGGTATAAGATTGAGGATTGTAGCAAGACTTTTTTAAATTGGTATTAAGCATCTTCGCCCCAAACTTTTAGTTGTAAATAAACTAATATCAAAGCTAAAGCCATCAGGAAAGTTGCCGCAGCGGCTGCATAGCCAAAATCAAATTGCGAAAAAGCTTGCTCGTAAATATAATAAACTAGCAAATTAGTAGAGTTCAAAGGGCCGCCGCCGGTGATGACGTAAACTTGCTCGAAACTCCGCAGAGTAAAAATAGCAGTAGTGACGGTAGCAAATACTAAAGTCGGCCGCAAACCGGGTAAAGTGATGTACAAAAATTGCTGCCAAGCATTAGCTCCATCCAATTCTGCGGCTTCGTAACGATTTACCGGAATTGCTTGCAATCCTGCTAAAAAGACTACCATGTTAAAGCCTAATTGTTTCCAAACACTGAGCAGAATTATCACTGGCATTGCCCAAACTGTGCTGCTGAGCCAAGGAATTTGATTTAAGCCGATCGCCATTAACACACTATTCACCGGGCCTTCCGTTTGAAACAACCACCGCCAACCCAAGCCAACTGCAACTAAAGAGGTAATCGAAGGAATAAAATAAGCGGTGCGGAGAGCTCCTCGCCAAGCAAGCGAGCGATTTAGCAAAACTGCCAAACCCAAGGGAATTACTAAGCTGGGAATGACTGTAGCAGTAGTAAAATAGATGGTGTTTTGGAGAACTTGCCAAAAATCCGGGTTTGTGACGAGACGCCAGTAGTTGTTCAAGCCAATCAAACGCACTCCCGACTGGGTAAAGCTACCGCTGGTAAAGCTGAGGTAAAATAAATAGGCGATCGGCCCAATCAAAAAAGTACCCAGAAACAGCAAAGCCGGCGCCAGAAAAGTCCAAGCTGCGATCGAATCATTATCCAACCAGTTAAAACGCCCAAATTTAATCGGAACCATTGGCTTGTAAATTTTAGCTTTTAGTTTTAAATGGTATCACAATATAGGTCAATCTCAAAATGAATCTTCTCGATATATTAGCCAATTTACCCACTATAGAAACTGAGAGACTGCTGCTGAGGAAAATTACTTTAAACGATGCCAGCGATATGTTTGAGTATGGTTTAGATCCTGAAGTATCAGAATACACAACCTGGTCAACTCATACCTCGATCGAAGACACTAAGTATTTTATAAAATCGCTGCTAAAAATGTACAAAAAACGAGAACTTGTGGATTGGGGAATAGTTCACAAAGCCGATAACAAATTTATCGGTACTTGCGGATACGTGGGATGGAGCATGACACACAGTCGCGCTGAAATGGGATACGCGATTTCTCGCAAATATTGGAATCAAGGATATATGAGCGAGGCTGTCAATGCAATGATGGAATTCGGCTTTCGGGAAATGCTGTTGAATAGAATTGAGGCTAAATGTAAAGTTAGTAATATTGGTTCGGCGCGCGTCATGGAAAAAGTGGGGATGCAATTGGAAGGAATATTGCGACAGCATCTATTTGTCAAAGGCGA
This sequence comes from Microcoleus pseudofavosus SVA1_A4, assembly GCF_036700565.1. Classification (NCBI taxonomy): domain Bacteria; kingdom Bacillati; phylum Cyanobacteriota; class Cyanophyceae; order Oscillatoriales; family Microcoleaceae; genus Microcoleus; species Microcoleus pseudofavosus. The sequence continues at coordinate 26,590 of NZ_JAUBPE010000036.1, read as the reverse complement.
ATACTGGGATCTCAAAATTTATTCGATTCTCAGGGAGGATTTTTTTGCCGCTCGACCAGATTAGCACTCGTTACAGGTGGTACAATTATTTTGACGATCGGGCTTTAGTATTGATGAGCATAAAAAAGTTAAATATTTCCAGATTGCTGATTTGTGCCTGTTGCCTGTTACATTGGAGCAGAGTAGGTACAAGTGCGATCGCCGAACGACCAACTTTGCGATCGGCAATTATCTCTCAAGCAAATCCCCCAGCCAAAACTGTAGCAGAAAAATTGGTAGGACAGTGGCAACTGAAATATTTATCACCCACTCCTTTAACAGTAATTATCACACCAGAAGGCAAATTATTTATACTCAAGGGCTATCCTTTCCCTAATCCTAGCGCCTATGAATTTAGCTACAAAATTAACTCGCTCTTCCAACCCATGCAAATTGATTTAGCTAGCAGCAGCGATGAAACTTTGCGGACAATTTTTGAATTCAACAATCGCGGTCAACTGCGTGTAGAACTCATGGGTTTAAAGCCAGGAGAACCCAGACCAAATACTTTTACAGCAGGGGCAATTTTTCTCGAAAAAGTTTCTACAGTTACAGCTTTACCGCGAAATACAAAAATCGAAAGATTTAATCTGTTAGAACCAGAAAATCCGCGACGAGTGTATGAAGGCGAAGAATTTATTAGGTATGCGATTAGGGCGCAACAAAGCTTCTACGCCGAAAATACCAAATTTGCTACAACCCTTGAAGAACTGGGCATAGGAATGAGATTAGATACAGAAAATTATCGCTATCAAATTTTACCGGAAAGTGGTTCAACAGAAGGTGTAATTATGACCGTTCAAGCTAAAAAACCTCAATTTAGAAGTTATACAGGTGCAGTTTTTTTAGTTAAAGTTAAAGACGATGACGATAATGCTAAAACTAGCGTCGGATTTATTTGCGAAACAAATAAATCTTCTACTATACCTCCACCTAGACCTATAGTTCCGATAAATAACGACAAAGCCAACTTTAGATGCCCAATTAATTCCTCTTTGATATAAATAACTGGGACAGATATTTATTACCAACCACAGAATAAGGGTTTCAAGGCGATTCGATAATTGAGCTACGAACGGAAAATAAAGTGTTTCAGGCTGGGAATTGAAAACTGTTCGGACTATTGTGATATGAAGGTAAAAATTTTATGATAACAGCAAATACCAATTCCAGAGATTGTTTGATTGTTCCCCCAATTCCTGCCGCCAAAGTCGAAAAAAATGCTTCTCTTAGTAAGCCCTTAAAACTAGGAATTCTAGCATCAGGAAGCGGCAGCAACTTCGAGGTGATTGCTCAAGCCATCCAAAACCAACAACTCAACGCTCAAATCCCAATATTAATTTACAACAACCCCGAAGCCAAAGCCGCAGCCAGAGCCGAAAAATACGGCATTCCCGCGATTCTACTCAATCACCGCGACTGCAAAAGCCGCGAAGAATTAGATACAAAAATTGTCAAAACTTTCCAAGATTATGATGTAGAATGGGTAGTGATGGCGGGTTGGATGCGGATCGTTACCAAAGTTTTGTTGGATGCTTTTCCCGATCGCGTTATTAACATTCACCCCAGCTTACTGCCGAGTTTCCCCGGAATTCGCGCCGTCGAGCAAGCACTGGCCGCCAAGGTTAAAATCACCGGATGTACGGTGCATATAGCGCGTTTGGAAGTAGACAGCGGGCCGATTTTAATGCAGGCTGCCGTGCCGGTATTGCCTGACGATACCGCAGAAACGCTGCACGCGAGAATTCAGGTGCAAGAGCACAAGATTATGCTGGGCGCGATCGCACTTATTGCCGAATCCAATCGAAAATATTGTGACTAAAAACCTCACCAGTGCCGCATCTATCCCCGAATTGCCCGTCAGCGAATCACCCGAAACAGGCCCGCCGCTGACAGACTCCAATCGCCTCAAATTAATTCTCAAAGAAAGGCTCAAAAAGAACATCGGCATCAAGGGAGAATTTTATCTGCCTTGCTTGCCATCGATGCTAGACGACTATCTTAAATTACTGTCAGACTTCTTAAACATCCTCGGACAAAACATCGACGCTGCCCAAACCGAAAACTTGCGAACATTAATCGCCAATGCCTTAGCAGAAGGATTCAAAAATTCCCCCCACGCTAATCTAATAGTCTCATATTTTCCCGCCAATTCCCAAAGCGGTTTAGCCGGCGGCATTACTCTGAATACCAAGATTCAAGTCGAATCGATGGCCCAGAAATATCATAGCTGGCCGGATATTCGCCCCGAACCTTTATTCGGCAGCCATCCCGATGCCAAAGTCCTCGCCGCTGCCGCCGAATTAGGCGAACCGGGAAAAGCACCTATTTTAGATGTTGGTGCGGGTCCAGGGCGCAATAGTTTGCCCTTAGCAAGGTTAGGTCATTCCGTGGATGCGATCGAACTAACACCCATATTTGCCGAAAAACTATCAGCAGCAGCAACCGCCGAAAAGTTGCCGATAAATGTCACCCAAGGCGACGTTTTAGACCCATTATTGAGGATGAAAACTTATCGGTACAAATTAGCCATTGCTACCGAAGTTCTCTCTCATTTCCGCTACCCCGAACAAGTCCGCCTGTTCCTCGGCAAAATGTCCGATGCCGTGTTAAGCGGCGGGTTTATTTTATTCAGTGCTTTTTTAGCTGTAGATGGGTACGAACCCGATGAGATGGCAAAACAAATGTCTGAATTGTGTTGGTCTTATCTGATTACCCGACAAGAATTGCAAGCAGCAATAGAGGGTTTGCCGTTAGAAATTATTTCTGATGAATCTGTAATTGAATACGAACAAAAACATTTGGCTGATTCTGCATGGCCGCCGACACCTTGGTTTGTGAGTTGGGCCAGCGGGCGTGATTTATTTCCCGTGCAAGAAACGCCGCCGTTGGAGTTGCGCTGGATACTTGTTAAACGCTTGTAGCAAAGTAGTAGCTAGCTAGTAGGTGCGTCAGATTGTAGCTTGTCGATTTTTGATAAAATCATGCACTCTGACGCACCCTACGAGAATTTTTCGCGGTGAAAAATCTAATTCTAAACCTCGGATGCCCGCAATTGTCCGCAGGCGGCATCTGCTTCTAAGCCGCGAGAATATCGCACGCTAACTGCAATTTTCTTTTCCTTCAAAACCGAAACAAAACTGTTAATTCGATTGGGAGTCGGTCGCTGATATTCAGCTTCCTGAATCGGATTGTAAGGAATCAAATTGACGTGACACTGAAAACCGCGCAAGTGAGTTGCTAACTCGGCTGCGTGTTCCGGCAAGTCATTCACATTAGCTAAAAGCACGTATTCAAAACTCAATCTGCGCCCAGTCGATCGCACATATTCCCGACATTCTGCTACTAACTCACCCAAAGGATAAGGGCGGGCGCTAGGAATTAACTCTTCGCGCAATCTTTGATTGGAAGCGTGGAGGCTGACGGCGAGGGTAACTTGCAGTTGATGTTCGGCTAGTTGGCTGATGCGATTGCGAATTCCAACTGTGGAAATGGTGATGTTTCGCTGTCCAATTCCTACGTCTTGATTCAAACACTTGACAGCAGCTACAACATTATCGAAATTCAGCAGGGGTTCGCCCATTCCCATAAATACGATGTGGCTGACTCGGCGGCCGAAATCTTGCTGTACTGTCAAGACTTGATCGACGATTTCGTGTTTTTCTAAATTGCGCTTGAAACCGCCTTTCCCAGTAGCGCAAAAGTCGCATCCCATCGCGCAGCCAACTTGGGCCGAGACGCATACAGTCAGCCGTTTTTCGGTGGGAATTCCCACTGTTTCAATGATTTGACCGTCTGCCAATTTTAAGAGATACTTTACCGTGGCGTCTGGTGCGACCGATCGATAATGAATGGTCGATCGCCCGATCGGAATTTTAGCAACAGTCTCGCGCCACTGTTTCGAGAATACAGAAATGTCAGAGATCGATCGCGCGCCTCTCTCATAAATCCATTGGTACAACTGCTTCCCGCGATAAGCAGGTTGCCCGTTTTGCTGCACCCACTCCGTTAACTCAGCTAAACTCGCCCCCAGCAAGGGCGGAATTGTACCAGACTCAACAGCCAAAGCAGCAGTCTTGCGAGACTGATTCGCACCCCTGGAATTACCAGAAGAGTACACCTGAGAAACGGAGGTAGGAGACATAGGTCATCAGAAAATTTAAAGCCACCCTCCATATTAAAACTTCTCGACCAAAGCTGCCGTTAATCCTCAAAAAGGTGCAGTCTCGATCCCCCTAAATCCCCCTTAATCAGGGGGACTTTAAGAATAATCCGGTTCCCCCTTTTAAAAAGGGGGGTTAGGGGGCTCTTATTGTGGACTCACAAAGAAAACTCCAGACAGAAATCTGCACAATCAAGAATCCAGTTAATTTTTGGTAAAATTCCCCAAATATTGCGTGTAAATGACCGCAGCCACCTAAAATAAACTCTGGAGTTTGTTAAAGGGTGTGCAAATTTGACAGCTTTCCATCACAATTAATGCAACTTTTATGGTGCTAAATATTCTTGCGCTGCCCTTAGCGTTTCAATTTACATCGCCAGGCCCAATTATCTTTCAACTTGGCCCCGTAGCCATTCGCTGGTACGGGCTGTTAATAGCTTCTGCCGTCTTGATTGGGGTCAGCCTGTCCCAATACTTGGCCCAAAAACGCCGCGTCAACCCGGAATTGTTGGGTGATTTGGCAATTTGGCTGGTTCTGGGCGCTATTCCCTGTGCTCGAATTTATTACGTGGCTTTCGAGTGGCCGCAATACGCCCAGAGGCCAGAGGATATTATTGCGATTTGGAAAGGCGGAATTGCCATTCACGGGGCGATTTTGGGGGGGATAATCGCAGCTTTAATTTTTGCGAAAATTCAGCGAGTTTCTTTTTGGCAATTGGCAGATTTAATCGCGCCTTCGGCAATTCTCGGTCAGGCGATCGGACGCTGGGGAAATTTCTTTAACTCGGAAGCTTTTGGCGGTCCTACGGATTTGCCTTGGAAACTCTATATTCCGCCAAACAGCCGCCCGCCCGCCTACGCTGATTTTGAATACTTCCACCCCACATTTCTCTACGAATCCCTGTGGAATTTGACAGTATTTGGGTTGCTTCTGACTTTGTTTTTCCGCGATTTGCAGGGCAAAATTCGCTTAAAAACTGGTGCTTTATTTTTGGTTTATATCGCAGCTTACAGTTCCGGTCGAGTCTGGATTGAAGGGTTGCGGACTGATAGTTTGATGTTCGGGCCGCTGCGGGCTGCACAAATGGTAAGCTTGACTGGGATTGTTTTAGGGTTGGGGGGGTTGGCTTGGCTTTATTTGCTCGATCGACCTTTGCCCGATGTTGTCTCCCCCAATAGCGATCGGGCAAAGATCACTCCAAAATCCCCAGAGGATCAATAAAAAACCCCAGAGAGGTTAGTCTCTAGGGTTCAAAACCAGGGTGCATCTACCATCTCTTACTTCCAACCAAAATAGGTGTGCCCGGAAGACTCAATAAATTTAGGAAATTTTTTAGCAGCAATGAGTTTGACAGAGATTGAAGCCCTAATTCCAGCAGTATACATTGTAGGTGCAGGCCCGGGAGACCCGGATTTGTTGACTGTTAAGGCTCAAAAACTACTGGCTGCGGCCGATGTCATATTATTTGCTGATTCGCTAGTCCCAAAGCAAATTTTGGAGGGGGTGCGCGCGGATGCTGAAGTTATCCAAACTGCGGATAAGACCCTCGAAGAGATTGTACCTTTGATGGTGGAGCGAGTGCGCGACGGAAAAAGCGTCGTCCGCCTCCATTCCGGCGATCCCTGTCTCTACGGGGCTGTCGGCGAACAAATGCAAGCTTTGGCCTCGGAGGGAATTGCTTTTGAGGTAATCCCGGGAATTAGCGCTTTCCAACTTGCCGCAGCTAAACTTAAAATTGAGTTGACAGTTCCCGGAGTTGTGCAGACAATTATTTTGACGCGAATTAGCGGCAGAACCGAAGTACCCGAACGCGAAGAATTGGCGAGTTTAGCGGCTCATCAAGCGAGTTTGTGCCTGTATTTGAGCGCCCGCCATGTCGAACAAGCTCAAGCTAAATTGATGGAACATTACCCATCTGATTTGCCTGTAGCGATTTGTTATCGGTTGGGCTGGCCCGATGAAAAAATTGTGCTAGTTCCCCTTGACAAAATGGCAGTTGCTACCCGCGAAAATAATTTGATCAGAACGACAATGTATGTTATTAGTCCGGCGTTGGGAAAATCAGCAGAAGGGCGATCGCGGTTGTACCATCCAGAGCACGATCGGCTGTTTCGTCAGTAGTCAGTTGGCAGTTGGCAGTTGGCAGTTGCAATGCCCAATGCCCAATTCCCAATTCCCAATTCCCCATTACCAATTACCAATTACCGAAAAACATGAGTGATTTAACTCGCAGACAATTTATCGCCGTCACCGCATTAAGCGCCGGATTTGCCTTAGCAGTTCATCCTATTGCGGCTGCCGTTATCACTACTGATGCTGCTGGTTTAACAGCAGGTGAGGTAAAAATTCCCGTAAAAGACGGCTCAATTCCAGCCTACAGAGCAATGCCTGCTACTGGCAGCAATTTTCCAGTAATTTTAGTAATTCAAGAAATCTTCGGAGTTCACGCCCACATTCAAGATATTTGCCGCCGTTTTGCCAAATTAGGTTATTTAGCGATCGCCCCAGAAATGTTTGCCCGTCAAGGTGATGTTTCTAAAATCACCGACATTCAAGAAATTATTAGTAAAGTTGTCTCGAAAGTTCCTGACGCTCAAGTTATGTCGGATTTAGATGCTACCGTAGAGTGGGCACAAAAGTCAGGAAAAGGCAATATTAATAAGTTGGGAATTACAGGATTTTGCTGGGGTGGCAGAATTGTTTGGCTGTACTCTTCTCACAACCCAAAAGTCAAAGCTGGAGTGGCTTGGTACGGGCGTTTCGTTGGCGCTTCTACGGCTTTAACTCCCAAACAGCCGATCGACCTTGCAGCAACTTTGAAAGTGCCTGTATTGGGGCTTTACGGCGGCAAAGACGAGTCAATTCCCAAGGATACAGTCGAGAAAATGCGGGAAGTTCTCAAAACAGGCAGCAGCGGTTCGGAAATTGTGCTTTATCCAGATGCGCCCCACGGTTTTAACGCCGACTATCGCCCCAGTTACCGGGAAAAAGAAGCTGAGGATGGTTGGAAACGGCTGCAAGATTGGTTTAAGAAGCACGGAGTTGCACAATAGTTTTGAGTTGTTAATTTTGACTTAAAACTGGTGTCAAGTTTGGGATCGAAAAAGGCAATATTAGCGAATAGCCCTTAAGACAGGTGGGTTTGCGATCCCGACATTGGTAAACTGGGCGGTGTAGAATTATCGATCGAACAGGTAAGCCCGTGCTAGACGAACAAGCTAAAAAGACCATCTTGCGGAAAATCCCTCACGGATTGTACATCTGCGGTGTCAAAGACGGGGAGGAAGTCAACGGTTTCACCGCGAGCTGGGTGATGCAATCTTCCTTTACCCCTCCCTTAGTTGTCAACTGCGTCAAGCAAGACTCCAAATCCCACAGCATGATCAAAGCCAGCGGTGTCTTTGCTTTAAGTTTCCTAGAAGCAGGACAGAAAGACTTAGCCCAGAAATTCTTCAAGCAGCAGCGCCGCGTTGGCAATAAATTTGAGGATGTAGAATTTTATCCTGGCGCGGAAACTGGTTGTCCGATTATCTCGGATTCTCTGGGTTACATCGAGTGCAAAGTTGTCGGTGCTGTGGAACACGGGGATCACACGGTTTATGTGGGAGAAGTTTTGGCCGCAGGCGTCCACCGCGAGGGAAATCCGTTGCTGCTAGAAAGCACCGGTTGGAATTACGGCGGTTAGAAAGTTGGCAATTGGCAATTGTCAGTAAAAACTCTTTGTGGAACAGGCATCTTGCCTGTTCTTGAGAATTGTGCCAGATGTCAGATTATAGCGACTTATATCATTTCCGGTTGCATCGGAATCATATATTTGGATGATAGCAGTGCGAGCGTCTCGCTCGCGGCTACAGATCGCGAGCGAGACGCTCGCACTCATAATTCCGATGCTACCGGATTTGATATTATTTATGAGCTGCGAGAGTTAAGCGGTGCATAACTAATAAAAAATCGGCGACAATTCTGTCAGTGTTTTCGGGAGTTAAAATTGGTACGTGGACGAAAATACATTTAGCGGGTATTTGAGAATCGCAAATATGGTTTAAAACCGCATAATATAGGGCTTCGCAAACAAATTTCCCGGCTTCGTGACTGATTTCTGTTGCGGCTAAATCAGCGACTAGCGGTTCGAGATTAACTGCGGTTTTCCGAATGTCGCTATCGCAGCAAGCGCAGGATTCTACGGTTAATTTTTGCCTAGTTTCGGCCATGCCGCAGCAGATAATAGTGTCGGGTTGGAGTTGGTTGATTTGGGCGATCGCCAAATTCGGTGCTAGCTGAAAATCTACTGGCAGTTTCCTCAAAAAAGTCAGGGAATCAGGCAAATATTTTATCTGGGAAATCTTGGCTAATAAGTCGTCCGAAGAGTTGGATTTCTGATGGGGAAGCCAAGTATCAAATGAGGTTAGCAGGATTTTCGCCGTCATATTTGTGCAATAATACTGATATTGATAATATAAGGCAAGTAAGTCAATGTCTGTCATTGCAGTAATAGACTATGGCATGGGCAATCTGCACTCGGTCTGTAAAGGCTTGGAAAATGTGGGTGCAGTGCCAAAAATTACAGATTCTCCTGCTATAATCGAGCAGGCTGATGCGGTGGTTTTGCCGGGAGTTGGTTCGTTTGACCCGGCAATGCAGAATTTACGATCGCGCAATTTGATAGAACCGATAAAAAGTGCGATCGCCTCGGGAAAACCTTTTTTAGGCATTTGTTTGGGTTTGCAAATTCTGTTTGAAAGTTCCGAAGAAGGCGTAGAACCGGGATTGGGCGTTATTGCGGGAAAAGTGCGCCGATTTCGCTCGGAACCGGGTTTGACAATTCCCCACATGGGATGGAATCAATTGCAATTTACTCAGCCGGATTTGCCGCTGTGGGAAAATTTACCGTCCGATCCTTGGGTTTATTTCGTGCATTCTTATTATGTCGATCCGGTGGAGTTGGAAGTGCGATCGGCAATTGTGACTCACGGCAGTCAAAACGTGACGGCGGCTATAGCTAAAGACAATCTGATGGCCGTGCAATTTCACCCCGAAAAGTCTTCGAGTACGGGATTGCAAATGCTGTCAAATTTTGTCAGTCTGGTGAGGGAAAAAGTCGCCGCTTAGGCGATTTGTGCAAAACCCGGTTTGTGATATAAACCGGGTGTTTATAGTTTTAAATAATCCCATTTTTAATAAATAATGCAACTGTAAGTATGCACAAAATTCCTATTTAGTCAGTCATCCCCAATCTAAAATCTAAAATCTAAAATCTAAAATTGTATGAGCCTGAGAATCTGTGGCAACCGCCAAATCAAAACCCTGCCGGGACTCGCAACTCGCCCTACACCTTCGCGAGTCAGAGAAGCTTTATTTAATATTTGGCAAGGGACGATCGCAGATTGCAGGTGGCTTGACATTTGTACCGGCAGCGGTTCGATGGGTGCAGAAGCTTTGTGTCGCAAAGCTGCGAGTGTCACCGGCATCGAACAGTCGGCGAAAGCTTGTGCAATTATCCGCGAAAACTGGGAGCAAGTAGCAGACTCGTCCCAAACATTTCAAATACTGCGGGGAAACGCGACGGCGAAATTGGCGGCACTAGCGGGGCAGCAGTTCGATCGCATTTACTTCGATCCGCCCTACGCCAGCGACTTGTACGAACCTGTGTTAAACGCGATCGCCAGCCAAGAAATGCTAGCACCAAACGGCGAAATCGCGATCGAACACAGCCCGGAGCGATCGACACAACCGATTTCCGGCCTAGAAATTTGTCGCCACAAAGTATACGGCAATACAGCATTAACTTTCTACATTTGCGGTTGCTGACACGCTCAAACAGTTGCAGTAGCGTCATATCAAATCCGGTGGCATCGGAATTAATATTACCCAGAGTCAGGACACAGCACAGCCGTGTCCCTACAATTAATCGGGAGATAGTTACATCAAAGGAAGAGCGCGGGGAACTATTTTGGGGTAGGGAAACGGCATTGCCGTGTCCTCCGCTGCTAAAAATTTCCCCTTGGGTACAATACAAATTTTTCCCAGGAAGTTAAGCTTTGTGCGTAGGTTGTCAGAGGAAGTTTCCCTAGCAATCGACGAAATAAATGGAGTTTACGCTGAAAATAAAGACTTTCAGTTGTAACATAAACTGCAAAGTGTGAGTGTGAATATTCCTAAAGGAGTGAATATGGTTCAGACACCTTCGCGCCATCGTGGCAGCGAGTTTCCGGCTGCTAACTCGGTACAGCCAGCCAAACGCGATACGATTCTGGTGGGAGATAGCCTCTCCCTACCAAATACAAAACTCTTCGGCACAGACGGCATTCGCGGGAAAGTTGGAGAATTGCTGAATGCACCCCTAGCCCTGCAAGTTGGCTTCTGGGCTGGACAAGTTCTACGCCAAAATTCCCCCAACCAGGGCCCTGTTATTTTGGGGCAAGACAGCAGGAATTCCAGCGATATGCTGGCAATGGCACTGTCAGCGGGTTTGACGGCCGCCGGTTTGGAAGTTTGGAATTTGGGCTTGTGTCCCACTCCCTGCGTTGCTTATCTGGCAAGCATTTCGGAGTCTGTCGGCGGAGTGATGATTTCGGCCAGCCACAATCCCCCAGAAGACAACGGCATTAAGTTTTTCGGCTCAAACGGCTCGAAGCTGTCGCAGCAGTTGCAGGAACAAATCGAAGCGGGAATCCGGGGGGCTAAGGTTCCGGTTGCTAGCTTGGGTTGGGGACACCACTACCATCGCTCTGAGTTGGTTAAAGATTATGCCACTTCCCTCTGTGATTCGCTGCAACAGATGAATTTGGAGGGAATGCGGATAGTTTTGGATTTGGCTTGGGGGGCTGCCGCGGGTTTGGCGCCGGCGGTGTTCGCGCAAATGGGGGCGGATGTGATCTGTTTGCACGATTCTCCTGATGGATCTCGCATTAATGTTAACTGCGGTTCTACTCATCTCGACAGTTTGCAAGCGGCTGTTTTGGAACACAATGCCGATTTGGGATTTGCTTTTGACGGTGATGCCGATCGAGTTTTGGGTGTTGACAACCAAGGTCGATCGATTGACGGCGATTACATTCTTTATCTGTGGGGCCGGCAGTTGCGCGACTCCCAACAGTTACCGTCCAATTTAATTATTTCTACTGTAATGGCTAACCTCGGCTTCGAGCGAGCTTGGGAAGAATTGGGAGGCAAACTAACTAGAACGAACGTGGGAGATCAGTACGTTCATGCTGAAATGCAGCGCACCGGTGCGATGTTGGGCGGCGAACAGTCGGGACACATTCTTTGTCCGCATTACGGTATCAGTGGCGATGGTTTGCTGACAGCTTTGCATATGGCTTCGCTGGTGCGCCAGTCCGGGGAATCTTTAGCACAATTGGTAAGCGGCAGTTTCCAAACTTATCCGCAGTTGCTGCGAAATATTCGGGTGGACGATCGCGAAAAACGTCTAAAATGGCACGAGTGCGAGGCCATGCAAAATGCGATCGAACGTGCTACAACTGCAATGGGAGAACAGGGACGGGTTTTGGTTCGCGCTTCCGGTACTGAACCGCTAATGCGAGTTATGGTGGAAGCTGCTAGCGCCGAATTGGCTAATTTATGGACAGAAAATTTAGTTTTAGCCGTTCAGCAACACATAGCTATCTGATGGAAATGGGGACTTGCTAAAAGTTGTGAATTTTGAGTGTTGAGTTTTGAGTTGAAATCCTTTAATTCAAAATTCAGAAATCAAAATTTATAACTATTAATTTCGAGTTTTAATCAACTTCTCCAAAAATAAAGTTAAGGGCAGGCATCCTGCCTGCCCTTAACTTTATTTTCACTCAATTGTGTGATGATGATGATGATTTCTGTTGTGATACCCACCTACAACCGCGAGCAACCACTGCGAGAGACATTGGCTGACGCGATCCGGCAAAATTACCCGAATTTTGAAGTGCTGGTAATCGATCAAACTTGCACCCACGAATCGGAAACTCAAGTTTATTTAGAGGAATTGGCAAATGCGGGAAAAATTCGGTGGTTTCGGGTAGATTGGGCGAGTTTACCTGGTGCTCGAAATTATGCGGTGCGGCGCGCAGTTGGAGAGATTATTTTATTTATTGATGATGATGTACAATTGCCAGATGGTTTTTTGACGGCTCACGCTGGCAACTATTTAGAAAAACCAGATGTGGGATGTGTGGCGGGCAGGGTTTTTGACAGAATGAAATTGGATTTTTCTGGAGGCGATTTGGCGATCGAATATTTGCCCTCAGAAGCGATGGATGCAGGCATTGCCTGGTATTTTATCGATTTGGTGCATACAGTCAAACCGCAGCAGGTGCTCTCGGCTAGAGGCTGCAATATGTCGTTTCGCAGGCAGGTTTTTGCCGAGTGGGGTTTGACATTTGATGAGCGGTTTGCAGGGAGTGCGGTGCGGGAGGAGTCGGATTTTTGTTTGAGATTGCGATCGACTGGCATGAAAATTTGGTACGATCCAAATGCGTGTTTAGTTCACTTTGGGGAAGAGAGCGGCGGATGTCACGATGTCAGCACGCGATCGATCGAATATCAAATCACATTTTATCACAACCATTTCCTCATGGGATTGAAAAATTTAACAGCCTTTGAATGCCTGCGATTTTTCGCCAAACTCTTTGACTGCCACGTTTTGGGAAATCCGCCTTGCTATAAAAGCCGATCGCCCATTAAAATCCTAACTAGATTTGCTTTTTATATCCTGGGTTTTCTCAGTGCGCTCATGACACTCATCAAATCGCTCTGGAATGACGGACAAATTTACACCAATCAAGACAACATTAACCCTAAATAATGCCCAATGCCCCATGCCCAATGCCCCATTCCCCATTCCCTATAAATGAGAATTCTCGTGGCTAGTCACACCTATATTGTGGACATTAATCGGGAAAAATTCAAGATATTAGCCAACCTAGAACCCGATATTGAAGTAACAGTTGTAGTGCCGCAGCGTTGGAAACCCGGAGGCGTACAAAATAAAATTATAGAAACGCAATTCTCTCAAGAAGGTTCATTTAAAGTAGTCCCAGTCTCCAACTTTAGTCAAAACAATCAAGGATTGCTAACTTTTGGTATAGATTTAATTGAACTTTTGCATAAAATAAAGCCCCAGATAATTCAAGTTGAACAAGGTTCAAAATCTATCGCTTGCGCTCAGTTAATATTACTAAATAAACTCCTAAAATTGCAAGCAAAAAATATATTATTTACTTGGTGGAATCTGCCTTATAAATTGAAGTGGCCTGTTTCAATCTTAGAAAATTACAATCTTCAGCACACCGACGGAATTATTGCAGGCAACCTAGATGGAGCTAAAATTTTGCGGCAGCGGGGCTATCAAGGTGCGGTGAAAGTAATGCCACAACTCGGAGTAGATGAAACTTTGTTTCGCCGCAGCGGTAAAGACGCTGATTTATCGCGCAGGTTCGGCATTGAACCGACCGATTTTGTGGTAGGATTTGTAGGGCGATTTGTCGAAGAAAAAGGATTGTTGACTTTAGCTGAAGCCTTGGCAGGGTTGAAAAAAAGCTCTTGGAAGTGGCTGTTAGTAGGGCAAGGAAAATTGCGGACGTACCTCGCCGAAAAATGTATTGAATGGGGAATCAGCGACAGAATAATCTGGGTAGAAAGCGTTTCGCACGAGGAAATCCCCCCCTACATTAACTTAATGAACTGTTTGGTATTGCCCTCGCAAACCAGCTATAAATTCAAAACTTTGACCGCTGTGGGCTGGAAAGAACAATTCGGTCACGTTTTAATCGAAGCGATGGCTTGTCACATTCCGGTTATTGGTTCCGACTGCGGGGAAATTCCCCATGTCATCGGCGATGCGGGGTTAGTATTCCCCGAGGGAAATGCTGGGGTTTTGCGAGAGTGTTTGCAGCAATTGATGGAGGGGCAGGAGTTGGCGGCAGATTTGGGCGATCGGGGTTATCAGAGAGCGATGAGCAATTATACCAATAAAGCTTTAGCTGAGCAGTTGTTGGAATTTTACAAAGAATTGTTGTAATTTTTAGTAGTAGAATGCAAGTGTTAAATAAAAGCTGTGGTAAATGTCTATTCCTTCCGACATACGACCTTTGGTAGACGAACTCTACCAGGTACTACATGATACCGAACGCCAAGCAACGCAGGGACTTTTTGCACTTACAAGAGCAATGTCTCTTTTTCCCCAGAATGAAATACTGATGCAATACTTTTCTTCCATCACCAATTTTCAATTCAACGTAGCAGGTACTCGCTTACAAGCAGAGCACATTGTGGGCAATGTATTGATGGCTGGTGTGCCCGATGAAGATGTTCAAAAAGCAGGAGATTATTTAGCAGCCTTGCTACAGATGGCTCCACAATCTAAAATTATGATAGACAAAGTAGTTGAGAGATTAGAAGCATTGCCATGAAACAATTACCAGATGAAAGCCAACTCCTGGAAATCCTTGAAATTGTGAAAGCGGCGGAAGCCAAAGCCAGTGAGATGTATGAATTTTCCAAGAAAATATGTCACAATACCCAAATTACAGCAACAAAGAGAGAGGAAGCTGAACAGCTAGACGGGCAGCCTTTTCCAGATAATTAAATTTGTAATGGGAGATGTTGATATGTGGATTTAAATAACTATCCCTGATGCGGATTCTCCAAATTATCCCCTCAATTTCCCTAGTCTACGGCGGGCCGAGTCAAATGGTACTCGGACTTTCTGGGGCCCTGGCTTCCCGAGGTGTTGATGTCACAATTATCACCACAGATTCTAACGGAGATATCGGTCAAATTCCCTTAGATGTCCCCTTAAATCAACCAATAAAACAAAACGGCTATCAGATTATTTATTTCCGCTGTTATCCCTGGCGCAGATATAAATTTTCATTCTCGTTATTGCAGTGGTTAAATGAAAATGCGCGACAATTTGACCTGGCTCACCTTCACGCTCTTTTCTCACCAGTAACTACCCTTGCGGCTACAATTGCTAGATATCACAAGTTGCCATATATTATGCGTCCCTGCGGTATGCTTGACCCCGCCGACTTGCAGAAAAAAAAGCGCTTGAAACAGATTTATGCCTCGCTTTTAGAACGCCCTAATTTAGCAGGGGCAGCCGCAATTCATTTCACAAGTAAAGAAGAGGCTAAAATCTCAGAAAGATTTGGTTTGGGCAGCACAGCCAAGATGCCTGTGCCACAAGATTTGGTAATTCCATTGGGGGTGACAGCAGGTTTGTTTCCTAAGAGATTGCGAGAATCTCAAGTGCCCATCATCTTATTTATGTCGCGAATTGAACCTAAAAAAGGGCTTGATTTGCTAATTCCAGCATTAGAAAGTATTTTAGGATCTGGGATAGAGTTTCACTTTATTTTAGCTGGTTCAAATCCCCAAGATGCTGATTATGAAACACAAATTAAAGTACAAATTCATAATTCCAGCTTAGGAAAATACACAACAATAACTGGCTTTGTGAGCGGTGATTTAAAAGCTGAACTATTGACAAAGGCAGACTTATTTGTATTGCCTTCTTATTACGAAAACTTTGGCATTGCTGTAGCGGAAGCGATGGCCGCCGGTGTACCTGTCGCTATTTCCGATCGCATACATATTGCGGAAGACATACAGCAAGCAGAAGCTGGTTGGGTGGGGCCTTTGGAAGTAGGGGCGATCGCCAATTCAATCAAATCAGCACTTCTGAACCCACAGGAATGCCAACGGCGGGGATTGAACGGCCAAGAGTATGCCAAAAAGCATTATAACTGGGAAGCGATCGCCCAACAAACCATTGATGCTTACCAGCAGATTTTGTCATCTATTAACTAATGCGACGGAGGTTTACCTTTTACTTCTTTTCCTGCTGCGAGTTCTTGTGCTGCTGCTATCAGAATTTGCAGGCGATATTTTTTCATCGCTACTACTTTAGCTGCAATACTTGTCAACAAAACTCTGCAATCCTGCCTGATATCCTGCTCCTACCGCCTGAAATCTCCACTCTCCATTCTTTTTATACAAACGACCAAATTCTACAGCCGTCTCTCCCGAAAAATTCTCTTTTAATTCATACCGAACAAGTTCGCTTCCTGTATCCAAATTGGAAATTTTGATAAAAGCATTTTTGATATTGCTAAAATTTGCCTTGATTTTATCTGCTTCGTGAATAGTCACAACAAAAGTTATTTCCTCAATTTCAGGATTAACTCTTTCTAAGATAACCCCGTAAATCGTCTTATTCTCTTGGCCTGGGTTGTTTTTTTCAGGAATCGATTGCAGTAACGAACTGTCATACGATTGCAGATTATTGTAAAAGATAAAATATTTATCGTTAGGTATTTTGCCGTCAGCACCTAGCATAAACGCAGAGACATCAATCTCGTAGCTTTCTCCTGCCTCTGTCACCTGCCAACCGAGGGCGATCGCCATTTTTTTTAAACCAGGCGCTTCTTTAGAGATATTAAATCTCTCACCCTTACTTAATTGCATTACCATCTGCTTATTTGTTAAACATAAAACTTTATAGTCTTCATGTTAATATTAAGTGGCACAATAACTTTTCTTATTTAATAAAACTTAATATATTGCTTCTTATAGCGGGCTTGATTAAAAATATGTGCTGCCTGTATCCGAATTTATTGAGATTTACTTACATAAAATTAAGTAAGTAAAAACCGGGCTTTATACAAAACCCGGTTTCTACAATTGAACTTAATTTGACTCTACTTTTGAGCATTTTCAGAACTAGGTGGCAGCGTCACGAAATTCCCAAAAGCTCCAACCGTTTGATAGCTTTTTTTGCCTAATTCAGTTGTGTAAATACTGACCACACCTAAATTTTGACGCTGCGTTGTATTGTCGAGCAAGCTTTCGATCGTGTCCCGCTGCGAAGTCAGCAAATTCTTGCAACTGCCGATCAAAGTATCTGCAACGCCGCTCAAAGCTTTCGGCACGCGAGAATCTTTGCACACAGTGCTTTCCAACTCGGTTTGCAGTACGCCGGAAGCATAAGTTAGGTATTTGTCTCTCCCAGGATTTGTAAATCCCATACCGGCGGCTAGAAGAGTCAGGGCGATCGCAACTTTTCCCACATTGCCGAAAAAATTAGAGGTTGACTTGTTAGCATTCATTGGTTTATCAATAATCATTTTTTTTAGCCCGGTTGAGTTATAAGCTTCTCTTGATTTAAACTACACTTCGTCGGAAACAGATTTCAGAAAGGAGAGGACAGTTTTTAGATTGGAGGCGAGTTGCGAGTAAGTCTCTGTCTTCCCCACCTTCCTTTTACCTTCCTCCCTGCCGCAAATCCGCTAAATTTCCCAAATAATACCAATTCTGAAAAGTAGGGACACGGCAATGCTGTGTCCGGCGCGGGGAGTAGGACACGGCATTGCCGTCTCCCTACGGTTCTGGTTACTAAACTCTTCCTAGTGAGGAGAAACTGACATTTCACTGCGATTTGCGCCGATCGATCTCCCGCTGCAACTCTTCAATCTGACGGCGCAAAGCCTCCGTCTCGCTGTTAGGCGTTTGGGACTTCACATCAACCGCACCCTCAGCTACAGCCCGCTTGTAGTTCCCCAGCTTAATTTGGCGGTATTCCTCGGAACTTGCCCAGTCTCGCAAATACCGCAGGCGTTCCACCGGGAAAGGGTGACTCAGCATCACGCCCTGGCCGCCGTTGTAAAGTAAAAACTTATACACTTGGTTGAGATTGTCTCGATCGAGCTCTTGATAGTTGTCAGACTGGCGGATAAATTCTTGCAAACTGCATTGGTCAGCATATTTACTGCTAACTCCCGCAAGTTGCATCATCGTCTTCATCACGCTATTCAAGTCATCCGTTACCAACAAAGCCGCCCGGTCTGCTGACAATTCAGCCTTGCGGCGCCACTCGTAAAAAGCGAAAATTAAACCGCTACCGACCATATTTCCCAGCCCGAAAGTCATCTCGCCAATTGTCGATGCAACGCTCATCGCCCACATCGCCATTTGATTTAAAGTTGGATGACCACATTTAATGTGTCCCAACTCGTGAGCCAATACTACCCGCAGTTCTGGCTCGTCCAACAAGTCCAAAAGACCAGTATTTAATACTACATAAGGCTGATTTTTTCCCAGGGCATAGCTGTTAACTGAGGGGTTTTGAGAAACAAACAAACCCGGTTCTGGAAAAACATCTAAAGCCTGCACGCACTCCCGAAATATATGATAAATGCTGGCATATTGGCGCGGCCCGACTTGAATGCTATTTCCCATTAGGTAAACGAATTGCGGTCGTTCGTAGACAAATTCTACAAATTTGCTGGCAATTAAGTCAAATCCAGGTACGCTGCGCAGCGCTTCCTCAGCTTGGCGATCGAGGGGATGCTGAAAAGCTTCGCTAGAAATTCCAGTATAAGTAGGCATAGTTGTTGCAAAAGTTACATTTAAGATATCAGTAATGCCATCGCTGCTGGTGCTAGCGGGCGCCTGACTTATAATATTATCGCGACAAATATTGAACTGTTGTGGAACAGGCCGGAAGCTTGTTCAAATTAGCGTTAAAATTGTGATTCTGGTACAGGCGCGATCGACAAACATCTTTCGCTGTGTCTGTTTATCGCCTCACCCAAAAATTGGAACGTGCAAAAATGGCTATCCTGCGACTCGAAAACGGTACAACCTACACTCAACAAAGCGACATTACCCGAGAACTCGCTTCCTTAAACATTCAACTCAACCGCTGGCCCGTGGGTGACAGCGCTGAAATTCAAAATTTGTTAGCTAAAGATGCTCTTGACGACAATCAAAAAGAGCAAGTGCTGCAAGCCCTCGACGGCTACTTTCAACAGCTAAACCAAAGTGCAGGCTATCAGGATCGCGACTTAATCGTACTGCACCCAGACATTCCCAACCTCGACACCATGCTGTCCAAATTCAACAAGTGCCACATCCACGCCGAGGATGAAGTCCGCTATATCGTAGCAGGCGAGGGCATTTTCGGCTTCGTGCGGCCCGACGGCAGCCAAGTCGAACTCACAGTGCAGCCGGAAGAATTTATCAACGTGCCGGCGAATACAGAACACTGGTTTTATTTGACAGCAGCGCGGAAAATTAAAGCGGTGCGCTATTTTACCACCACGGTCGGCTGGACGCCGGAGTACACAGATACGGAAATTCGATCGCGTTTAGCTGCTGTTTGAACAGAGTTGACGGTTGACGGTTGACGGTTGACAGTTGACAGTTGACAGTTGACGGCAATCTTCAAACCATCTAAAAATCCTCAAATCCCGCATCAAATTTTGTGGTTTGAAGAGCGCAAAATACTCAAAGCAACCGCCTCCGCCACCTTAATCCCATCAATCCCAGCCGACAGGATTCCACCCGCATATCCTGCACCTTCCCCAGCAGGATAAAGACCTTCTGTATTTAAACTTTGATAATCTTCCTTGCGTTTAATCCGAATCGGTGAAGAAGTGCGCGTTTCCACCCCAGTCAAAACAGCATCATCCATTGCAAATCCTTTAATCTGTTTGTCAAAAGCCGGAAGTGCTTCGCGGATAGCTGCGATCGCATAATCCGGCAAACTTTCGCTCAAATCAGTCATCACAACTCCCGGCGTATAAGACGGCTGCACAGCGCCTAGCGCCGTGGAAGGGCGATTTGCCAAAAAATCACCCACAAGCTGCCCAGGGGCGTTGTAAGTGCCACCACCTAACTCAAATGCCCGTTCTTCTAGGCGACGCTGAAACTCAATTCCTGCTAAGGGATGACCGGGATAATCCTCCGGCGTGATACCCACCACAATCCCGCTGTTAGCGTTGCGTTCATTTCGAGAATATTGACTCATCCCATTAGTGACAAGTCGCCCCGGTTCTGACGCAGCCGCCACTACCAATCCACCGGGACACATACAGAAACTATATACAGAACGATTGTTTTGGCAGTGGTGAACCAGTTTGTAATCGGCGGCGCCCAAAAGCTTGTGGCCGGCCCGATCGCCAAAACGACAGCGATCGATGATAGTTTGGGGATGTTCGACCCGAAAACCAATAGAAAAAGGTTTTGCTTCGATGTAAACCCCGCGCGAAAACAACATTTCAAAAGTATCGCGGGCGCTGTGTCCCACCGCCAGAACTATATAATTACTAGCAATATATTCTCCACTGGCGAGGGTAAGTCCCTGCACTTTTCCATTTTCGATGTGAATATCTTCCACACGACTTTGAAACCGAATTTCTCCGCCTAATGATTCAATTTGAGCGCGAATACTTTGGACAATTCCCACCAGTTTGAACGTGCCAATATGCGGTTTATTAATATATAAAATTTCCGGTGAAGCTCCCGCATTCACAAGTTCCGTCAGCACCTTCCGCCCATAATGCTGAGGATCTTTAACTTGGCTGTAGAGTTTGCCATCGGAAAAAGTACCCGCACCACCTTCGCCAAACTGAGCGTTAGATTCTGGGTTAAATTCTGCTTTTTTCTTCCAAAATCCAAAGGTGTCAACCGTGCGATCGCGCACTGCTTTTCCGCGTTCTAAAAGGATAGGGCGAAACCCCATTTGTGCTAGCATCAGCCCTGCAAACATCCCGCAAGGCCCTGTACCTATCACAATGGGGCGAATCGTCAAATTTCTGGGTGCTTCGGCTACAAAGCGATAACTCGTGTCTGGTGTTACCATCACATGAGGATCTTTTTTGAAGCGTTGGAGAAGTTGCTTTTCCTGTGTCGTCTCTACATCCACAATATAGACAAGGAGGATTTCTGCTTTTTTACGAGCATCGTAGCTGCGCTTGAAGATGGAATAGCCGAGCAATTCTTCGGGGGGAATTTGCAACTTTTTGAGAAGGGCGCTGGCGATCGCATCTTGAGGATGATCTAGGGGGAGTTTGATTTCAGTTATTCTTAACATATAGCAGAGAGAAGTTCGGCAACAGATTGGGTAACGGATTTAACTGAGATGTTGCACCATTCTCAACAACAGGCAAGATGCCTGTTCCACACAAACTCAATTTTATTCAACAACAGGCAAGATGCCTGTTCCACACAAACTCAATTTTATTCAACAACAGGCAAGATGCCTGTTCCACACAAACTCAATTTTATTCAACAACAGGCAAGATGCCTGTTCCACACAAACTCAATTTTATTGTGGAACGGGCAAGATGCCTGTTCCACACAAACTCAATTTTATTCAACAACAGGCAAGATGCCTGTTCCACACAAACTCAATTTTATTGTGGAACGGGCCGAAGAGCCCGTTTCTAAACAGATTTAAATTTTAGATTGAAAAAGCGTTATAATCAACAAAAAATTAAGTTTTGTAAAGACCCTTGACTGCAACATTCATACCCAAAAACAGCCGAACCTGGCACGCTCTCAACCCCCTGTGGCAAGGAGCAGAAGACGCAGTACAGAAGGGTTTACCCCACACCAAGCTAGCACCGGCGTGGCAAATACTGCTCCTGGGCGACGGTTCCCCCACCCGTCACCTGCAACTGCTGACAGGGGAACCCACAGAAGTAGATGTGATCGATATGTCCTTAGTGGGTGAAGACGCAGATGGCGCACCAGAGCAAATTGTCGCCGTTCCCGGGCCGCGCCTGCGCCGCCAAGTGTGGCTGCGGACTGCTTCTGGACAGCGCCTGGCCTATGCAACTTCTTGGTGGGAAGCGAGCCATGTAGATGAATATTTGCAAAATAAATCTTTGCCAATTTGGGCCAATTTAGCGCGGCTGCGGACGGAATTGTATCGGGACGTGCAAGGCATTTATTTGGGTAATTCGGCTGCTTTGGAGTCAGCTTTTGAACAGTCGGGACCTTTTTGGGGGCGACACTATTTGTTTTGGCATCGCGGTAAGCCACTGACGCTGATTTATGAGGTGTTTTCGCCTTATTTAACTAAGTATTTGGGGCCGATGCATTGACACTCCCCGGCCTGAAGGCACGGGGATTCTTAAGACATTTCGATCTTAATATCCCTATTGCTAGGGTTCCCAAACTCACCACATTTGCTTTTTGAGCGTGGTAATATCTTTTGGGCGTTTAGGCACATTGCACCAGGTTTCGCAGAGTCCCCACGTACCATTTCCAAAGCTCTATCTCTAATTGTTTTTGCAGCACCGATATCGGCGTGTTCGTGATAGCCACATTTAACACAGATGAACTTTTCTCCATCTCTGTTTGACTTGTCAATGTGTCCACAATTTCTGCATTTTTGGCTGGAGTGTTTAGGATTGACTTTAATTACGACTTTTCCTTGCTTTGCAGCTAGATACTCAATCTTTAAGCTCAATTCTCCCCAACCTGCATCAGAGATAGAACGATTCAAACCTTTCTTTCTAGATTGTCCATTCTTGAGATATCTTCCCGTTTTATCATCAATTTTTACTCGACAACGACGCATCATCCCGCAAATATTCAAGTCTTCTAAAGCAATTGCGTCAATATTTCGAGACACTATTTTCTGAGCAGTTTTCCATTGATACGCTTGACGCTTATCGCTGATTTTTTGATGTAACAGCCCTACTTTTTTAGCTACTTTATTGCGATTTTTGCTGCCTTTGACTTTGCGGTTAACTCTTCTTTGTCTAATTTTGAGGGTGCGTTTAGCTTTTTTTGTGCTTGAGAATTTGGGGTTTTCTATCTGACATCCATCGGATAGATGAACTAGCTTGGTAATTCCTAAGTCACATCCAATTACTTTGACAACATCATTGAGAGGTTTCGTAATGTAATCAGGAACCGACTTGTTCTCGATCCTGATGGAAATGTACCAACCATTTTGACGCTTCCTGACAGCACAAGCCTTGATAGTAAAACCATCAGGGATTGAACGCGAATTATAAAATCGCATCCAACCTAATTTAGGCAAGTAGATTTTGTTACCTTGTATCTTTACTCCCATTACAAAAGTAAAAGAGGTAAAGTTACTACGGTTTTTAAATTTAGGGAAACCTCTACCTTCAAAGAAGTTTTTGTAGGCAGTATCTAAACGTTTAACGTTCTGCTGTAGAACTGTTGAGTCTATTCCACTATACCAAGGTCTAGCTGTTTTTAAATCTGGCAAAGCTGTAATTTGAATGTCGCCAGCAGTGCGACGAGGGTTCTTGGCCTTACCTTCAAAATCGGTTTTTGAGTTTTTCCAAGGATTTCCTGTTGCACCATTTTTACTGACATAGCAGGTTAATGGGGAAACTTCGCTTTGAGTTCTAATATCGCAGTAATTTCCTTGAATGAACTGTTGGTTATACTGGGTGATTCTGTCGTTGAGACACCAATTATAGTGACTTCGCAACATATCTACCCAGTTTGACATTTTTGAGTCTTGTGTTTGATTAGGACGCAGCTTGTAAACGTAGTTTGTTAGCAAGATTGAGTCACATTTTATTGCTTGTAAACTGGTTTTATTCTAAACTAAAAACCTACTTGATTCAAAAATTGTCGCAATCCTTAATATTTCAATGATTTAAAGCTTTACCGACTTACTTGAATTAAAGCCGTCCTAAAAGGACGGGGTTTTAAACCCAATTTTCTGATAAACCCGTAGGGATAGGTTCATGGATTGACAGCGCCCTTCCTTGTCCATCCCGCCCCGTCGGAGTCAGCGAGGTTGTCTGCTGAGCAATGTCACGATCGCCTTGAGTAATTCATTTGGTTCGATAGGTTTTGCTAAATGACGTTGAAACCCAGCAGCGAGAGCTTGTTTCTGATTAAAGTCTCCAGCATACGCAGTCAGCGCGATCGCCGGAACTTGCCCACCCTGTTCTGGTGGCAAAGCTCTCACTTGCCGGATTAACATATAGCCATTTATATCTGGCATCCCAATATCGCTCAGGATGATATCCGGCTGGGATTGCGTTAACGCTGCAAAGGCTTTGTCTGCTGAGCTTGCTGAAATAACGCTTGCCTGGGCCTGCTGCAACAGAAACACCACAAATTCGCGTGAATCGATATCATCATCAACCACCAAAACTCGAACGCCTTGCAAATTGAGAGATGGCTGGGAGAATTGCTCCGCCTGATTTTTGGCTGGACTAATCGGCATCAGCGGCAACCTAACGGTAAAAGTGGCTCCTAGTCCTTCACCGGGGCTATCTGCCTCAACTGTGCCGCCATGTAATTCAACGAGATGACGCACGATCGCCAATCCTAATCCCAAGCCACCAAACTGGCGTGTCGTACTACTATCAGCTTGACGGAAGTAGTCAAAGACGTAGGGCAAAAACTCTGAAGGAATTCCCTTACCGTTGTCGCGGACGGTGATTTGAGCTTGATTGTCCGCTTGTGCTAATCGCACCTCAACCCGACCACCTGCGGGGGTAAACTTAACAGCATTAGAAAGCAGATTCCATACGACTTGCTGCAAGCGGGTGGCATCGCCTGAAACAGAGCTGATGTTCGGATCGAGGCTGACCTCTACCCCAATGGATTTGGCTTCTGCTGCCAAGTGCACAGTCTCGATCGCGGCTCTAATCGTTGATGCCAAGTTGACTGAAGTAACACTGAGACTGAGTTTGCCTTGCAAAATCCGGGAGACATCAAGCAAATCTTCAATCAGCTTAGATTGTAGCTTGGCATTGCGCTCGATCGTTGATAGTCCTAGTGCCGTCTTTGATGCGTCTAGCTTGCCGTTTTGGAGCAACCTTGACCAGCCCAAAATTGGATTGAGGGGCGATCGCAACTCATGCGACAGCACCGCCAAAAACTCATCTTTAATGCGGTTGGCATTTTCGGCGGCTTCCCGTGCCATCTGTTCGCGTTGCAGGAGTTGTTCGCGTTCAGCTTCGATGCGCTGGCGATCGGTGACGTTTCTGAAGTAGACAG
Organism: Microcoleus pseudofavosus SVA1_A4; assembly: GCF_036700565.1. Lineage (NCBI taxonomy): Bacteria > Bacillati > Cyanobacteriota > Cyanophyceae > Oscillatoriales > Microcoleaceae > Microcoleus > Microcoleus pseudofavosus. The sequence goes on along the minus strand of NZ_JAUBPE010000036.1, from coordinate 1,604 downwards.
TGATTCCGTCGGCGGCAGGATAGGCTTGGACTTCGTACCAGCGGTTGTGGTCAGGATAGAACGAGATAAACGAAGAAGCAACCCGCTCGCTGGCGGCTTGGCGATAGGCTCGCTCGAATTCCATGCCGACGGTGCCTGGATATTCTTCCCAGATCGTCTTTCCCAGCAGATCGCCCGGAGTGCGATCGAGCAAGCGTTCTCCCTGCCGATTCACGTAGGTGAACCGCCAATCTCGGTCGAGCGCGAAGAATCCGTCGGTAATACTCTCCAAGATATTGCGGCTCTGCTCCTCGCTTGCCTGCAAAGCTTTCTGGGCTGCGATGCGCTCGGTTTCGATGCGCTTGCGATCGCTGATATCTTTAAAGACGATCGCAACTTTTCGCTCCTCTGGCTGCCCGGTGCGGCAGGCATAAACGTCGAACCAACGATTCATTACCTCGGAACCACTCTCAAAACGAACGGATTCACCTGTCAGTACGACTTGGCCGTAAATCTTCATCCAGTGATCTTCAATATCGGGAAGTAACTGACGCGCCGTTTTACCGACTGCTTCTCGAAGTCCCGTTTGTGCCTCGAAGACGGGATTGATTTCCAAAAAGCGGTAGTCGATCGCTGTGTCATTTGCATCAAACAGCACTTCGATGACGCAAAAGCCTTCATCGATCGATTCAAACAGCGTTCGATAGCGTTCCTCCGATCGGCGTAAAGCAGACTCGCCTTGTTTGCGATCGTCAATGTCAATCACCGAGCCAATGTAGCCTTTAAATTGACCCTCTGGCCCAAACCAGGGATTCGCCATATCGATCGCCCAAATATACTCACCGTCAGAGCGGCGCAAGCGATACTCCACTCGGAACGCCTTTTGGCGCTCATTCGCTGCTAGGAACGTTTGCTCTGCATACTCGCGATCGTCTGGATGGGTCATGTTCAACCAGCCAAATCCCAAACCCGTTTCTGGGGTTTGTCCTGTAAATTCGTACCAGCTTTGGCTGAGATAGTGGCAGTAGCCCGTAGGATCTGTCACCCAGACCATAAAGGGAGCATGGTCTGCCATGTTGCGGAATTTCTCTTCACTGTCTCGCAGTGCCGCTTCTGTCTGTTTGCGATCGGTAATATCTCGCGTCACGCCTGCTACCGCTTCTACTGCGCCGTTGGCGTTGAAAAGGGGGACGAAAATGTATTCATAGGTGCGCGTGCCCAATGCGCTGGTGTACAGCATTTCATCCTTGAGCGGTTGGCGCGTCTCTATGACTTGCTGAATCCGATCTTGAAGTCTGGTCGCTAAATCCGTTGGGTAATCCAGCTCAACAAAGTTTTTTCCCAAAGCTTGGGCCGAAGTTTTTTGCCAGAGATTGAGCAACGCTGGATTGATGTAGGTGAAGCGTCCCGATAAATCGAAGGTGTAAATAAAATCTAGGACAGAAGATGCGATCGTGTCGAACTTTCGCAGTTGTCGTTCGAGTTCGCCGGACTGTTGCCGCAAAGCCTCTTCTGCTTGTTTGCGATCGCTAATGTCCCGAAACTACCTAGGGCTTGCTGAATCAGTGAGAAAAGTAAACAGTGTATGGGTTTTCCGACCAAAAAAGTAGTAAGGGTGCAAGAAA
>NZ_JAUBPE010000035.1:0-69331 GCF_036700565.1 Microcoleus pseudofavosus SVA1_A4 | reverse complement strand
TAAGCTGCTACGCAGCTAAACCGGATAAAATAGCATTGCCTTTATTTTTGATTTTTCGATCCCATTTAATAACCATTTCTCCTTCATTTAATAATCTATGTAGTAATTCTGACAATTCTTCTACTGACTTAAACAGTCGATGTGCTATATATTCTTTCGCTGAATGCCAGACCAATTCAATCAAATTATAATCAGGGCTGTAAGGTGGCAAAAATTCTAAAATAATATGAGGCATTTCGGCTGATATTTGGCTCAAAATATCTTTCTTTTTATGAAAACTAGCATTGTCTAAAATGATTACAATCTTCATTCCAGATTCGGCAAAGTTTTCAGTTTGATTGCCCAGTTCTCTCCATTCTTGAACTATCGAATCATTTAAGGCATTAATTTGCTCATAAAATGTATTCGAGTCTCCTCTTTTTATCACAAAATTTAACCTTTTTTTGTCATGATATCTCAACCCACCCATGATATTTACTCTGCCTCTTTTCCTTTGACCTGTGATTTTTTTTCGACTGCCTTTTTTACCCCAATTTTTTCTTCTTATCACTCGTAAACTGAATCCACTCTCACGCCCTTTACCATACCTGTAAAAGCTCTGGCGTTTGTTTAGTTATTCTTAAATACTCCGATAGCTTCTGTTTAAATACTTCTCTTTCAAGGGGATTTTGTTTGTCTTCTAAGCTATATTTAGCCCAAATGTAAACGTATTTTTTTTTATGTAGTATCCGGGATATTTGGGAACCACTCAATTTAATTCCTGTGACTTTTTCTAAATATGTTGCTAATCTGGCTGCCGTCCATCTCCCAAATTCATATCCATATTCTTCCGGAGCTTTATCGATTGTATCTATCAATATTTGTTCATACTCTGGAGTGACTTTGCGAAAATTTCCTGGGCTTCTTTTATCTAAAAAACTATCCAAATTATCCGGATCGCCATGAACTGACCAATAAGCAACTGTTGTGTAAGCAATTTCCATAAATTCACTAATTTCTCGATAAGTTTTTCCGTCATTAATTAGCAATAAAATTAGAACTTTTTCCCTCATGTAATTATCATCAGACTCTTTTAGTAGTTTAATGAGTCTCTGTTTTTGATTTTGAGATAGATGGTTTTGAGCTGGCATATATTACAACTAATTATCCCTTAATTTATATTTATATTATACGGTATAGCTGCGTATCAGCTTAGCAGTGCGAGCGTCTCCAAGAGCGAGCGAGACGACGTGAGCGCGCTCATAATTCCGATGCTACCGGATTTGATATCAATCGCCGAGTCTTATAAAGGAGTTTTAACGGGAATTTGGTATCATCAGCGATCGGTCATTAGTCATTAATCATTGAAAAACCCGACACTGAAAACAGATTTAAAATTGTCAGTGTCGGGTACAAATTCAACAAATTACCAGCAAAAATTTAGGACTTTTTGCCAAAAATTTGTTCTTTCAAGGCTTGAATTTCTTGACCTAACTGTTGCCGGTTGGACGATCGCAGCAAATAGCGGTAGACAAACCACCCGGCGTATCCGATACCAATTAGCTCGAATGTGGGTGCTAGCAGGGGAATGTCGTTGAGTTCGTCTACTATTCCCAAAAGCACTTTCAAAGAGACAATCGAGGCTAAAATTAAACCTACAACTGTCAGGGGACTTTTGTACTGCTCGTAAAAGCTGCCGATGTAAGCGGGAAACTCGGACAAAATTGAGATTATTTGTTCTTTGATCTGCTGGGCCTGACTTGGCGGTTCGTCGGTAATGATGACTTTTGTTGTACCGATCGAACTGTCTGCTTCATTTCCGGCAGGAATTTCGGTGATGATAACGGTTGTTTCTGGTTCGTTTGATGAAGTCATTTCTCCACTCGCAATAGTTTTTTGCTGGTTGGCGGCAGGTATTTCAACTGCTGCTGCGACTGTTTCAAGAGCCGGTATTTCGACTGCTGCAACCTCCCCGTCGGTTGGTTCAAGAGCCGACACTTCGCCTGTTTCTGAAGTCGGTATTTCGACTGCTGTAACTTCCACTGCTGGTTCGACAGTCGGCGTTTCGACTGTTTCGAGCGCAAGTTTTTCGACTTCTGAAACCTCTGCTGCTGATGGTTCAACAACCGGGGTTTCGATTGTTTCAAGAGTCGGTGTTTCGACTTTTGAAACCTCCACTGCTGGCTGCTCTACGGGAGTTTCGGCTGGAATTTCGGCTTTGGGTTCTTCTGGGGTAGGAGTTTCTGCCGCGACACCAACAGCAGGCAAATTCAAGTTGCTAATGGCATCAAGCAAGCGGGTTTTAGCCGTTCCCCGCTGGTGAAGGATTACCCAAGATTCTATCAGGTCGGGGCCGTGCATTGCACCTGTCAGAGCAGCTCTGAGCGATCGCATAATTAGCCCTTTGTTCAGATTTTTCTCTTTACTGAGCTTTTTAGTGATTTTCTGAGCTTCCGCTGATGTCAGGGCCGAATGACTTTCCAGAGCTTCTACAACTGCTTCTAAAGCCCGTGCAGCCCCTGTTTGCTGCAACTGTGCGAGTGCTTCTTCTTCGTATTCCACCGTGGTGGAGAAGAACAACTTGCACATATCCACAGCATCGGTTAAGCGAACGAGACTCGGGCCGATTAAAGCAGCTATTTGTTCGAGCCAGGGGCGATCGGCTGACCTGTCAAATTCATAACCGGCTTTCTGCCAATAAGGTATCAGCAAATCAGTCAATTGCGGCACTGGCATTTTGTGCAGGTATTGACTGTTAAGCCAATTGAGTTTATCCCAATCAAATTTTGCACCGGCTTTATTGACTCGCTCAAGGCTAAATACTGCGGCAGCTTCCGACAATGTAAATATTTCTTGCGTTGAATCCTGGGAAGTCCAGCCCAGCAAAGTCATGTAATTAACTAGAGCTTCGGGGACGTAACCCATATCTTTGAAGTCAGAAATCGAGGTTACGCCGTCGCGTTTAGAAAGCTTTTGCCCTAGCGTGTTTAAAATCAGCGGCGTGTGGGCAAATTCTGGGATTGTCGCGCCCAAAGCTTCGTAGAGCAAAATTTGTTTCGGAGTATTGCCGATGTGATCTTCGCCGCGGATGACGTGGGTGATGCCCATGTCGATATCATCTGCGACTACGGCGAGGTTGTAGAGGGGTTGACCGATGAGGCCGCCGCCCGATGCCCGGGCAATTACCATATCGCCGCCGAGGTCGCTACCTTTCCAGGTTACGGTGTCGCGTACCGTGTCGTTCCAAGCGATCGTGCGATCGTCCTCAATGATAAACCGAATCACAGCTTGCCGCCCTTCGGCTTCAAAAGCTTCTCGCTGTTCGGGAGTCAGGTTGCGGTGGCGGTTATCGTAGCGGGGGGCCTGTTTGTTGGCTTTTTGTTCTTCCCGCATCTGGTCGAGTTCTGCAGGCGTGGTGTAGCAGCGGTAAGCGAGTCCTTTGTCTAGCAGGCTTTGGACTGTTTGGCGGTAGGTTTCCAGACGCTGCGACTGAAAACTAGGGCCTTCGTCCCAGTTCATACCCAGCCATGTCAGTCCTTCAAGGATGTTATCGGTGTATTCGCTTTTAGAACGTTCTACGTCTGTGTCTTCTACCCGCAGGATGAATGTGCCGCCTTGGTTGCGGGCAAACAGCCAGTTAAATACGGCGGTTCTGGCGGTACCGATGTGTAGGTTTCCGGTGGGACTGGGGGCTAGACGGACTCTGACATTCATGTAGATTTTTACTTTTAGATTGGGGGCGATTTGCTGGTTGGAGGAATAGCTGATGTTTAAGACTTTAAATTTTATTATATTTTGTTGCCGACTTAAAATTTGTGCTTGGCAGGTGCTTTGCCTCGAATTGTTTGATAATACGCGATCCTCTTCGAGGGCTTTCCTTCGAAGCGCGAAAGCGGGCGGGCGATCGGGCGAAAGTCTCCGGCAAGGCAGCAGACGGCATCTTGATGATATTAGCATTGCGGGCGGCCAAGACTGGATTCACCTTTGGGACTATTTTTCGCAGCCCAAATAACTGCCGTAGGGGGTACCCAAGGCGCACCTGATAACTATTGATCCTTGTAAAATGTTTGTGTGCGATCGACGACATTAAAATATATTTCCCTATGTCTGCTGCTAAAACTGAGTTTTCCGAATCTGTTGCGCCCTCAGCGGAGTCTGTTGCGGCTGCTTGGCAGATTGAGTTGCTGTACGACGGTGAATGTCCTCTGTGCGTGCGGGAGGTTAATTTCTTGAAAAAACGCGACGCGGGGCGAGGTTTAGTGTCGTTTGTGGATATCGCGGACGATGGCTACAACCCGGAGGCCCACGGCGGAATCGACTACGAAACGGCGATGGGCCGGATTCACGCGATATTACCCGACGGTACGGCAATTAAAAATGTAGAGGTTTTTCGCCGCACCTACGATATTTTAGGTATGGGATGGGTTTATGCTGTGACTAAGTTACCAGCGATCGGGGCGATCGCCAATTGGCTGTACGGAATTTGGGCAGACTGGCGGCTGAAGCTGACGGGAAGGCCGGATTTAGCAACAATTATGAGCGATCGAACTCAGCGGATCGAGTGCGAAACTCAGGGCCGCTGCCGGCCAAACTCGAAATGAGTAATATTTGGTAAATTTTTAGTAAGTGCGATCGACCTATCATATCAATTCCGGTTGCATCGGAATTAATATTACCCGATATTAGGACACGGCTTGGCCTTAGTCCCTACAATAAATCACGGTAGGGAAACGGCACTGCCGTGTCCTCTATATCATTCCGGCGCAGCCGGAATTGATATCAGAAGATGTCAGCAGAAACAGAGTGAATTAACATTAAAGATGGACTACTATTAAAAGCGGGAAAAAAAATGCAAGATGCAGGTTATACAGTTTTCATTGGCTTCGGCGGTCTCTGGGTACTGATGGGAATTGTCGCTGTGATTGTCCTCTTCAAATCGGACGGTCAAAAAATTAAGTTTGGCAAATGGGGATTGCTAGTTGCTATTCCGATCCTCGTGCCCATCGTTCTAGTTTTGACTTATCAGATAGCGCGCCCGTTTATTATCCAACACCTTTGAGCGCTGCTGGCAGTCGATCGTAACTGCAAGCAGGAGTTTTTTGCCAGCCTTTTCGGGTAAACTGTACCGCGTAGTAGTTAGTTTACCTAAAACACTTTCTCCATCGAATGCCTAAGCCAAGTAACCCCACAACCAAAGCTCCTACTGTACTCGATCTCTTCTGCGGTGCAGGTGGGATGAGTTTAGGTTTTCAAAATGCCGGCTGTGAGATTCTAGGAGGTATTGATAAAAATCCCCATGCCATCAGAACCCATCATAGCAACTTCCCTAACTGCAAGCTTAAGCTTGATGCCCAACCGATAGAATCTCTGATTAACTTGAGTCAACTAGATATCCAGCCGGGAGAAGTTGATATTTTAATTGGTGGACCGCCTTGTCAAGTATTTTCATTAGTGGGTAAAGGCAAAATGAGGTCTTTGGGCAAACAGATAGAAAGCGATATTAGATTTTTTTTATACGAACAGTTCAGCCGCTTTGTAGAATATTACAAACCGCTATTTTTGGTAATTGAAAATGTTAATCATCTCCGCAAGCACGGGATATTCCCTACTTTGATAGGAGATTTGGAAAAAGGATTGCATAAAATAAATTGCAATTGTCCAGGCTATAATATTAGCAAACTTTCCCAGAGCACTTTGTATTTGACGCACCTATGACTAGGATGTTGGAGTTAGTTGGGAATTCTGTGCCGCCTCTTTTAGCACAGGCGATCGCCATTAAGTAGCTGAAGTAGTAATAAATGGTTTTAAGAAAGGGTTGGACACGAGATGAACTCATTATCGCAATGAATTTATACTGCAAGCTACCATTTGGACAGCTAGATAGTCGCACGCCAATTATTATTGAAGTAGCTCAAAAGCTGGGAAGAACACCAAGCAGCCTATCAATGAAGCTTGGTAATTTAGCTTCATTCGATCCTGTACTGCAAGCCCGTGGCATTCAAGGTCTTCGCGGTGCAAGTAAAGCGGATCGTGGCATTTGGCAAGAGTTTTATACAAATTGGGAAGAACTAGGAGTTAAAAGCGAAGAACTATTACAAGAACTATTTGATAATGAAATACCTGAAGAGTATCAGCTACCCCGACAACCAAAATCTCAAAATGTCAGGGAAATCAAAATACCTAAAAGTCAGCCAACTGGCGAGACAGAAGTAGAAGCTAGTGTAAAAGCACGAATCGGACAAAGTTTTTTTCGCCAAACTATTCTCGCTAACTACAACAGCCGTTGCTGTATTACTGGTAATCCAATTCCACAACTTTTGATCGCGAGCCATATACTACCTTGGGGCGATTACCCAGAACATCGACTCGATCCTCATAATGGTTTGTGCCTTGCTCGTACTCAGGATGCAGCTTTTGATGGGGGAATGATTACATTTGATGAAGATTATCGACTGGTTCTTAGTTCATATCTTGAAAGTTTTTTGCCGGAAGATGTATTAGAGCATAACTTTGTTGCCTATCACGGGAAGCAAATACGTTTACCTGAAAAATTTCAACCTAATCCTAACTTTCTCCGCCGTCATCGAGAAGAAATTTTCCTTGACAATTAAATTAACAGGTAGACTTGCACATTAAAGGCAACGTAGCAGACAGCCTGCTGTTTACCTTCTGATGTTGATCTAGGCTTTGTGAAACAAACGCTGGTACTGTGAAAACTCAGTACCAGCGGTTATTTTTCAGCAATCTGAACATTTTCTATTTTGAACGGGACAGACGGGGCTCGAACCCGCAACTTCCGCCGTGACAGGGCGGTGCTCTAACCAATTGAACTACTGTCCCTCGTTTTACCGTTTTTTCAGGCACAATTTCTATTATGCCTATAACTTCACCTTTTGTCAAGAGGTTTTTTGAACTTTTATTTGGAAGCCCAAAATTTGAGTCTCTTGCAGGGGACTGAAGTTGTTGTCGCTCACCAAAATCAGACCTCTGCTAGCATCCGCCAGGGCGGGCCCAAATGTCAACCCCTCAATGTTGTCTAGGGGAATTTTCAGCGTTTCCAAATCCAGCAGCAGGCGTTTTTGAGCGGGAGAAACCTCGCTGAGACGGCTTTTGAGGCTTTCGAGTCCTTCAATACGATCGCTCTTTTCCAAGGAAATCTCAAATAGTTTAACAGTAACTCCGGTTTCCAGGGAGAAAGCACGCTCTAAACTCAGCAAGCGGTTATCGTCGATCGCCAACAAATCCACTAAACCGTTGCTAGTTAATTTTCCCACAGGATTCGCGCCAGCGGGTAGCGGTTCGGTGATGTAGAGGAACGAAGCTTCTGGATTGCCGCTCACCGCATCGTAGCGCAAAATCCGGCACGGACTCCCGGTTTCCAGGGAAGCTACAGCGCCATCTTGAACCAAGGCGTTTTCGGTAGCGGTGAATAGGTATTTGCGATCGGCTGTTAAAGTTAAACTTTCAAATGATAGATTGTTGCGGATGCCTTTACTGCCCTTGTCATCCGGCAAAAATAGTTCAGGAATTGCCAGCGTTTTCAGGAGTTTACCATCAAGGGAGAACTCTTTGATAAAAGGATTTATTTGGCGATCGACATCTCCCTCAGAAGAAACAAACACGCTCTTGCCAGTAAAAACTATCCCTTCCGGATCTAAACTTAATTCAGGAAAACTTTTGCCGTTTTCATCTAATAAAGTAGTGACACCAGTAAAAGCAATTTGCTCTTTTTCCAGTTTACCAGATTGCAAGTTGATTTTGACAGTATAGAAACGCGCCGGAGCCTTGCTGCTGCGGTCATCAGAAATGGCATAATAAACTTGTTTTTCGGCATCATAAGTAATACCAGAAAGTCCGCCAATTTCCGTATCCATAAACGGAGAACCTGTAGGAAATATTGCTCTGCCAATAAAATCTATTTTGGTAACGGCGAAAGATTTGGCTGACTGGTTTACCCAAATAGCAACAGTTGCTGCCATCAAAAAACAGACAATAAATATAGTTGCTTTTGCTAGCTTTCGCATTTTACCAATAAATACATGATTACCTATCTACTTTTTCCCTTTCTTCCTTCTCGCCATTCGTGTCTTCGCTGTTCGTTAAATCTAAAAATCACGGCTCATGATTCAGCAAAAAATTGGTCAACCAATCTTTAACTACATAAGTAGCACGACAGTCGTCCTCATTGTAGCGGACGATCGCCTCCAAGAGCGATCGATCGCCAGTTTTGAGCCAATCGTCGTACCAGCAGACGCACTGAGCACCATTAGCCTTAGCATCTCGCCAATCAAAACCCAGCCAGCGGGCAATTGGTTTGAGTGCGTAACTTTCCACCGGCATAATCGCCTTTTGCGTCACTTGTTTGTGAATATCTACAAACCGTTTCAGCACTGGTTTCCACAAATAAGCTGGAGTATTGTAAAGTTTAGCCAGTCGCTTAAAAGTCTTGACTTCGTAGTCGCAAAAGTGGAAAATCGGAGCAATGGGATAAGCCCACATTAATTCTAAAAATTGCTGCCAGATTGCACCTTCCTCTGCTGCTGATTCTGCTAAAAAACCGTGGAATTTTTCCGTATTGTTGTACCTGTCAACAACTAAGACTCCGTGGAGGTAATCTAAGTTTAACTCTGGTTCCGCTTCAATGTCAAAGTAGAGTTCGATTGGGGCGATCGGCAAAAAGACAGATTGGGAATAGGGAATTGGTTTCTTGCGGAGAATTGGCGCAGGTATAGAAGATGTCGCAGGTTTATTTTCTGTGGTGTTTCCCACAACAAGATTAACTGTTGCTAAACTCTTCTCGGCAACTTCTGGTATGGTGATAAATTGATTAACTTCTGCCTCTTCCCTTATTCCTTCTTTCTTCACACCTACATCCGTTAAATTTGTTAAATCCCGTACATTGCTCGTTGCCGAACTTCTATCCGTTACATCCCGTACATTGCTCGTTGCCGAACTTCCTTCTTCCCGCAACAGCGGTTGATTTAGCAAGTGCGATCGAGCTTGCTGTACGACATCAAAAGCAACTCTGTCGGGGAATTCTGGATACTCAGCTAGCACTTCGGAACTAACATTAGCGAGAGCTTCTACATCAGTAATTTCGAGAGTTTTTAGTCTAGCATAGCGGCTGGCAGTAACTCCCGGCAATAAGGAAAGATGTTTAATAGATTCTGCTTCGGCGTGACAGATAGTATACCAACCGCAAAGATTGCACTTTTGCCGAGAAATAAACACCTCTGGTTTATCCAGATTTTCTATCATTTGAATGCAGTTGTCTAAAATCTCGAACATCTGAGGAGTTCGCTGGTCTAGATTCACCTGCCACAGCCCTTTTTTTCGCAGCATCAGCCACGCAGTATCGGGCATTGTTTCCTGTACGGAAGCTAAAACTTGGGCGTGAAAAGCTGCGATAATTTGATACTCTTGTTTTGGTCGCTTGCTAAGCCAAATATCCGCAGTAATATAACTCCAATCGCCAAATTTTGATTGTCCCGGCTGTTTGATTAATAAATGGGGGCGGCCGATCAGGGTAATGTTTGAAGAGTGAAGGTTGGAGGATGAAAGATGAACGGGAGTTTCAGGGATTTCGCCAAATTCTGGGAAATATTGACTGTCAATTCCTACCAGAGAATTTGTTGCGCCGTTGGTTTGGGCGAATTCGCCCTGGATCAGAACTCCTCGGTAAATGCGATCGACCCCTTGCTGCATTAAACTCAATGTAGCGGCCGCGCCGGCTTCCCAATCCCCTCTAGGATAGTATGGTTGTTGGTAAGTCTCGTGTTCCAAAGCTTGCTGCTGGTATGTCGCGCTGTCGCGCATCAGTTTCAGCAAAAAGTCGCTGGGGGGATCTAGTTGTTTCCAGTCTCCGCAGGTATCTAAAAATGCTCGGAGATGGCATCGCTGATAGGAAAGTAGCAGTTTGTCAGTTATTAACATTTAGTATTTGCAAGGCATAGAGTATCAGGCAAAAGGTATAAAATTCACAGCATTAGTTATTCAATATTAACGCTATCAATAATTTCCCAAAAAAAATGACAAAGGACAATCACCGGCAACAATTCCCAGCTTTGGCCAATAAAGCTTATTTTAACTACGGCGGACAAGGGCCGCTGCCTGAGCCTGCTTTAGACGCGATTTATCAGGCTTACAAACGGGTGCAGCTTGGGGGGCCGTTTTCGGGGGAGGTGGGGGCTTGGGTGGTTCAGGAGGCGATGCTGACGCGACGTGCGATCGCATCTGAGTTGACCGTACCTCCTGAAACCATCGCCCTGACTGAAGATGTCACCGTCGGCTGCAATATTGCGCTGTGGGGCATTGACTGGAAAGCGGGCGACCATTTGCTGCTTTCTGATTGCGAACACCCCGGCATTGTAGCTAGTGTAATGGAACTTCAGCGCCGTTTCAACATTGAGGTTTCGTTTTGTCCGTTGGCGGCTACTTTGAATGAGGGCGATGCGGTGGCGGTGATTGCTGATAGTTTGCGGCCAAATACTCGCTTGTTGGTTATCAGTCACATTTTGTGGAATACTGGCCAAGTTTTGCCTCTGGCTGAGATTGTGAAAGTATGTCATGAACCCCCCCTAACCCCCCCTTGCCAAGGTGGGGGACAAGAGGGTTTATCTGTGAATAATAACAAAGTGAAAGTGTTAGTTGATGCGGCTCAATCTGTGGGGGTTTTACCTTTGGATTTGATTGAGTCTGGGGTTGACTTTTATGCTTTTACGGGTCACAAATGGTGGTGCGGCCCGGAAGGTTTGGGGGGGCTTTATGTGAGTGCGGAAGCTTTGGCAGATTTGCATCCGGTGTTTATCGGTTGGCGGGGAATTGTGACGGATGCTAATGCTAAAGTCCTTGGCTGGAAGTCTGGATCGCAGCGCTATGAAATTGCGACTTCGGCTTATCCTTTGTATGCGGGTTTGCGGAGTGCGATCGCCCTCCAACACACATGGGGTAAGATCGAGCAAAGGTATGCAGAAATTTGTCGTTTAAGTAAATATCTCTGGGAACGTTTGTCGGAACTCGATCATGTAAAATGTTTGCGGACATCTGCACCGGAAGCGGGTTTAGTTTCGTTTCGATTGACTAATGGGATGCCGCACAAACAGCTCGTCGATTTGTTGGAAAAGCAGGGAATTATGGTGCGGACAATTCTTAATCCTGATTGCGTGCGGGCTTGCGTTCACTATTTTACCACTGAGGCGGAGATCGATAAGTTGATTGGGGCGATCGCAAATCAATAAAGTTAGCTAGAGAACTTACTTGGCAGCGAAGATGATGAGCTGCCCTGCTTAGCTTGTTAGCTATGACGATTATTATATATACGAGGGGTGCATCCTTTGAATTTTGATGATATACTGTCACGAGCAAGTGAAGAAACGCTAGAGACTCTATTTGGCAGTTCAGCTTTCAGTTTAGTGAAGCTTTTAGATAGTCGCCTAGCAACTCCCACTAATCTGCGTGAAGTCTTGGTGAGTATTTACTCTCGTGAAAGCCTGCTTTTATCAAAAGACAGTCGCACTATCCTATTTGAATTATTACGACCCAAACAAGCTGAAATTCTTGCTACAATTTTGTCAGCTTCAGACAATGAAGATGTCTTTCAAGCGCTGAAAGAAGTCAAAATACGTCGCGGCTCAGAACGCGAACGTGCCCTTTTCGACTTTTTTGAATTGGTTGTGCCATCAACTGAGGAATCTGAAGAAACACCCTCATCGGATCTGGCTGCACCTCAATACGCTTTGTTTGCTCATCAGCGTAGTGCAGCAGGCAAAGTCAAACAGTTCCTCCAAAAAGAACCCCGGCGTGTTCTGCTTCATATGCCCACTGGATCGGGAAAGACACGCACGGCAATGCACATTATCGCCGATCGCCTGCGATCGCAAGAGCCTACTTTAGTCGTCTGGTTGGCATACAGTGAAGAACTTTGCGAACAAGCCGCCGCCGAGTTTCAACGCGCCTGGAAATACTTGGGCGATCGAGATTTATCCATCTATCGTTTCTGGGGAAACCACGAACTCGATCTTGATCAGGTCCGGGATGGCATAGTAGTTGCAGGTCTTTCCAAGCTTTACAGTCGTGCTAAACGTAGCATCCAATTTATTAACAAATTAGGTTATCGTTCCTCTCTTGTCATTATTGATGAAGCCCATCAAGCAATTGCAGAAACTTACAAGCTAGTCCTCGATTCTCTCGTTTTACCATACGAACACACAGCACTGCTTGGGTTAACAGCTACACCAGGCCGCACTTGGGCAGACATTAGTGCGGACAAAGAATTAGCGGAATTCTTTGCACAGTGCAAGGTTACTTTGGAGGTTCCTGGATACGATAATCCAGTAGATTACCTAGTGTCAGAGCAATACTTGGCACGAGTACAATACCGACCTTTGCTACACCAGAGTGGATTGAATTTATCTAATAACGACTTGAAGCGTATTGAAGAAGAGTTAGAGTTACCCAAAAATATCCTGACTCGCCTAGCTGAAAACGAACAGCGCAATCTCCGCATTATTTGGGAAATTGAAAACTTAGCTAAAAATCACAAGCGTATTTTGGTGTTTGCCATATCTGTAGAACACTCAAAACTTCTAGCCGCTGTGCTGAAAGCTAGAAATTGGCAAGCATCCGCTGTAACTGCCAAAACTCCTGCTTCAGAAAGAGAGCGAATCATTGCAAGGTTTAAAGATGACCATCCAGAAACTAAGATTATCTGTAATTATGGCGTTCTTACAACAGGATTTGATGCCCCGCGAACCAGTGCCGCCGTGATTGCTCGTCCCACCAAGTCGCTTGTTTTATACAGCCAGATGGTGGGACGTGCTATTCGCGGACTTAAAGCAGGTGGCAATGAACAAGCTGAGATTGTTACTGTAGTGGACACAGATTTACCAGGCTTTGGCAGTGTTGCCGATGCTTTTAACAATTGGGAAGACATTTGGAGATTAAAATGACGAAACAACATGATATCGTTCCGGTACATTTAGTTGTTCAGGCAATGCGTGATAACGGTTATAAAAACGCAGCCTATGCACTAGCCGAACTCATAGATAATTCCATTCAAGCGAAAGCTACTGAGGTAGAAGTTCTCTGTGCTGAGAAAGAAATTCAGCTACAGCGACGTAGCTCGCGCATTCATCAAATCGCTGTTTTAGATAATGGAAGCGGCATGGATTCCACTGTTTTGCGAATGGCTTTACAGTTCGGCAACGGAACCTATCTAGCAGAAGACAAACATACAGGAATGGGGCGCTTTGGTATGGGGTTGCCATGCTCTTCAATTTCCCAGTGTAAACGGGTGGATGTTTGGACTTGGCAGAGTGGTGTAGAAAATGCAATTTACACATACCTCGATTTGAATGAAATCAAAAACAAGCAGCTTACTGAAGTTCCCGAACCTGAGAAGCGCAAGATACCTGTGATTTGGGAAAAAGTCACAACAGGTTTTGGGAGGACAGGAACATTAGTAGTCTGGTCAGATATCGATCGCTGTATGTGGAAGACTGGTAAAACAATCATCGAAAATTCAGAGTTCGTGATTGGACGAATGTATCGAAAATTCTTAGATACTCAAGAAGTAGTCATTCGTATGGCAACTTTTGATATTAATGAACCTACCAAAATCATGGTAGAAAAGTTTGCACAGCCGAACGATCCTGGTTATCTCATGGCAGAGACTTCTTGCCCTGAGCCATTCGACAACACGCCAATGTTTCGACATTGGGGGGATGGAGAAGATAGCTATGAAGCCACCTTTACCATTGAGTTTCGTGGCCACAAACAGGAGGTAAAAATTCGCTTTTCTTATGCGAAAGAAGAAGCCCGCCCAGGAAAGAATCCTGGTAATCTTCCGCATGGAAAGCACGCTGCGAAAAATGTTGGCGTTTCAGTGGTTCGTGCAATGCGTGAATTGGAACTAGACCAGTCTTGGTCACTGAAGAGATCTACAGAGCGATGGTGGGGGGTTGAGATCGAATTTCCCCCGGCACTTGACGACTTGTTCGGGGTCACAAACAATAAGCAATCTGCCCGTAACTTCTCAGATATGGCCAGCCTAGATATCGAATCTTTGCTAAAAGATGGAAAAACAATTACTAAGCTCAAAGAAGAACTAATCGAAGATGAAGACCCTAGAGGGCCATTAATAGACATTGCTCTGAAGATAGATAAAACAATAAAATCTATCCGAAATTTGATGGAGGCACAAATGCCAGAGTCACGCAGCGGACAAAAGCGGCATCAAGGATCTTTGGCGGAGAAAGTTGCAACTGAGGTGACAGAGGAACGGAAGAAAGAGGGACACCAAGGGCAAAGCGATAAGGATGAGTCACTGCCTTTGGAGGAGCGAAAGGAAATTATTGAAACCAAATTAATAGATAGAGGTATTCTGCCATCTGAAGCAGAAGAATTGGCGGCAAAAACCGTTTCTGATGGCTTGAAGTACACTTTTAAAAAAGCAGATATAGAAACGGCTGCTTTTTTTTCTGTTGAGAGGGGAGGAGGTGCAATTATGATATTTTTGAACGCTAACCATCCTGCCTATAAAAATCTTGTTGAAGTGTTAGAAGAAGAGGTAGAAGGTGTAGATCCTGAAACACTTCGCTCTCGTCTAACAAATTCTCTCGAAGGTTTGAAATTGTTATTGATGGCTTGGGCGCGGTATGAGGATGAGCAACCAGATGGACCCCGACGCAATAAGGCACAGGATGCTCGTGTTGATTGGGGACGGGTGGCTAGACAATTCCTTGAGGGTGAGGAATAACTGAAGGCTTTATCGTTGTTTAACTAGGGGGTAAGGGGTCAACATTAGTGACGGATATTGTGCCACTCTGTTGACCCACTTTCCAAAGTCAACCAGTTAATGTTATTTTCCAGGAACCGGAAGAAGTGCGATCGACTTTTTGCCTCAAATCAAGCTCAAGTTAGCTTCGCCACTGATTAAGCCAGCGGACTTGCCCTTTCCAGTCAGCAGCTTGTGTTTCTGAAAGCAGGCGATCGAGCGAAGCAATTAGACTAGATAATGTCCAACTGTTTTGAGCAGCCAAAATGATGCCACCATGTTCGGGATAACGCTGAGCTAAAACCTGAAAATCCCGGATATTAAACGTAAAAATACACCGCCCTCGCGCTGTTGCTTCTAGCAATTGAGCCTCATCGCTAGCATCTAAAGCCATCCACTCAGTCGGTGTCCGAGTGACATCGTGACTGCGAGATAAAAGGGCGGCTTGCAAAGCTTTAATAGAGGTATCGGCATCTAGATGCAATAGCGGTTTAGACATTAGCAGCTTCGATAATTTGCTCAGCGGCAATAGATGCGTCTATTTCCTGACGGTGAGCCTCATAAAAAGCGAGCACTTCATTCACTTGAGCTTCATTGATGTCATATTCATCGGCAATTTGGTTTGAGGAAAAACCCCATTTATGGGCTGCGATGACTACTGTTTGCACCCGCAAGCGAGTACCGCGCAAAACAGGCGTGAGTTCGCCACTAGCGCCGCGCACGTAGGTGATTTGAGGGAAAGCAGGGTCATCATGCCGCTGGTTGAGGGTAGCGACTTTTTCGGCTACAGCCCAGAGAATAAACCGATCGAGGGAAATGCCTTGGAGTGCCGCCAATTTTTCAGCTTCTTGCTGTAGCTGAATGGGTAAGTTTAAGGTGTGGGATGTCATTAATACAACTTCCGTTGGCTAAGAGAATTGCAGATGGGGCGGTAGTTGAGTTTAAGATTTTCTCAATTTTTCAAATTTTGGAAAAACTTTAGTTTTTATTTTAGCGCAATATCTCTGCGGGATGTTGCGTGATTCCTAAGCATTCACACGGGCCGATCGAAAAGCCGATCGCCCTTTCAGCAAAAAACACCAAAGGACGATCGCCCTTTTAACTCATCTCAACTTACCCACTCCCACAAAAGAAACCGGGTTTTTACTTAATCTGTCGTCTTCAACGCAGTATTCTCGCAAAAAACCCGGTTTCTCAGATCCTAATTAATGATTGTGCCCGTGCCCACCATGATTATGCCCGTGATCCCCATGAGAATGCCCATGATCACCGTGAGAATGCCCATGATCGCTATGAGAATGTACGTGATCCCGGACAACCAAATTTGGATTCACCGCCACAGCAGTCTCACTCAACAACGCTTCAATCTGCGGATTTGCCCACTCAGCGGCCATTTTCAGAAACTCAGGATGGTCATTTACGCAAGGCAATTTGCGGTAAGTAACCCCTTGACGCTGCTTCTGCAAAGACTCAATAATGTGGTCTACATCTAACAATGTTTCGTGATTTTCTGTCGCAAATCCGATCGGCATAAAGACGATCGCAGTTGCACCCAAATCGATCAAATTCTTCGCAGCCAACGTTGCATCCGGCTGTGTCCACTCGATCAGCGGCGTGTCGTGATTCAGCCAGCCCACCGAAATCAAAGGATAGCGATACATCAAACGTTCCCGCACGCGATCGTACAAAGCTTGACTTTCCACAATTCCCGAAGTAAAGCCCTTCGCTTTGTGCGGACAACCGTGATTCATCAGCACAATCCCAATCTGAGAAGGCAAATGCGCTACTGCTAAATCGTTCTTAATTTCCTCTTCTACCAAATCCGCCATTAACTGGATGTAAGCCGGTTCATCGTAAAAAGAAGGAATGTAGCGCTGTCCTGTTACCCAATGTTCTTTGCCATCAAAGGTTTGTGCTAAAGCTTTATTCACCTGTTCCACAGCAATGCCGCTGGTGAAAACAGAATCAACTACCAACAGCGGATAAATCAGAATTTTGTCAAATCCTTCTGCTTGAATTTGAGGGATTACTTGTTCCGGCAAAAACGGCGCGCAAAAGTTAAAAGCTTTGAACACTTTTACTTTATCGCCCCATTTCTCCTGTAAATTCTTTTCAATCCCGGCGCGCTGCTGTTCAAAAATTGCATTGTGCGGTGAAATGAATTGACCGTGTTGGTGACTCCACTCGTGCAAGTCAAAGATTGCTAAAATCTTCGCCAGCGGCGGATAAATCCAAAGCGGTACTGGCGCGAATTTTGCAGTCAGCAAATTTAAAGCTTGTTCGTTGTAGTTGGCAAAATCGTCGTAGCTTTCGACTTCGCCGTAACCCATCAGCAATACAGCAACCCGATCGCTGTTTGCCGATGCATCAGATGTTTTGAACTCAATTTTTTCGGGAGAAGCAACCACTTTGTATTCCTCAATTTGAATGATTTGGAGAGTCGCAGGAAGGATGAATCAGAATTGCGAAGAGAAACCCGGTTTCTAGACTCCCCGGAGATCCCCCTAAATCCCCCTTAAGAAGGGGGACTTTGAGACTCTTTCTCCCCCCTTAAGAAGGGGGGCTGGGGGGATCGGAATCTGATAGGAAAGGCAAGAGAATACGCCGCAGGGTCTGGGACAAAGGGCATTAAGTTTTATGTTTTCTTAAGACTTCCTCACCTTGCCTCCGGTTTCGGTGTCTCGGAGCGTTCCCAGCGTTTATTTTGGGGGGATATCCTTCAAAGACGACTCTGTTATTAGTTTAACATCCTATCCCCCTGCATAGCATATAATTAATTATGGTGTACAATAAAGTAAAGTTATGTTAAGCTCATAATTAATTTTCTTGAAGCACGATGAGACTGGTAATTTGCCCCGGAATCCACGACCCAAAACTGACCGATCGCTTCCTGGCGGGACTTTCGGAGGTTTGGGGAGAGGCAGAACCCCGGCAAAATACCCAAACATTCTACCCTGTCAAGATTTTTCCGGCTCATAAACATCCGCCTTTCTCAGCTCTTGACATATTGCACTTTTTGTGCAGCGAAGAGTTAGCAGGAGAAAGTCTAGTATTTGTCAGCTTTTCGGCTGGAGTAGCCGGGGCGATCGGGGCGGCTCTTCTGTGGCAGCAAATCGGCGGCAAAGTCGCGGCATTTTTTGCTTTAGACGGTTGGGGAGTACCGCTGGGGGGCACTTTTCCTATCCACCGACTCAGCCACGATCGCTTTACACACTGGAGTTCGGCAATTCTCGGTGGCGGTGGAGATGGTTTTTATGCAGATCCGCCGATCGCACATTTGGATTTGTGGCGCCAACCCCAAACCGCCCAAGGTTGGCAAATCAGTCAAACAGCCGACGGTACAGAGACGGCTAAACCCGCCACCGCAGCAACTTTTTTAGTTCACTTATTGAAACATTACGGAGTCCAATCAGTTGTTTAATTTTAATTTAGTATCCTCGGCGATCGCACCTATTGCCCCCCTCACCAGCCTACAAAATACTGTATCTTCTTCAGACAGAAGAAATAGCATTCAGCAGTGGTTGGTATTTGGCGCCTCAGCATTTTTAGTAT
Organism: Microcoleus pseudofavosus SVA1_A4; assembly: GCF_036700565.1. Taxonomy (NCBI): domain Bacteria; kingdom Bacillati; phylum Cyanobacteriota; class Cyanophyceae; order Oscillatoriales; family Microcoleaceae; genus Microcoleus; species Microcoleus pseudofavosus. Next base: position 51,027 of record NZ_JAUBPE010000035.1, on the reverse strand, counting down.
CAATTCCAGTTTTCGTGCAAGCACCCTTAGTACGTTTATATCCAACCATCAGTTTGCTATCAACTATCCCCTGGTTCGTACTTAGTTTTATCTTCATTTTTCGCCCAAAAACCCAAATTTGGGGAGACTTATTATTAGGATTTGCCGGATGTTGGCTGGCAGGTTCGATCTATTGGGGCTGGTTTAGATGGGAACCAATTTTGCACTTACCTATAGAAGCAATCGGCTTGCCATTTGCTATTTGGTGCTTGGGCAAATCTTGGGGAAAAGTTGGCAGCTATTTTTATTTAGGTTCGCTATTTGGAACCGCCATTACCGACTTATATTTTTACTTAACAGGCTTGATGCCCTACTGGCGACAAGTCATGCACGCGGAACCAGAATTAGCCATGCCGATTTTTCAAAGTGCGATCGGTCAAATCGAAACACCTTGGGGAATAGGCTGTGCTTTAGTTTTAATCGCTGTACTGCTAACAGTCGGTTTGCTGAGCTTGCGCGGCACGCAACTGCACTGGCGCGCCTTCAGCGGAGCCGTTTTGAGCACTCTTTTAGTAGACGGCTTATTTTGGCTAGCCGCCTCCGCAGCTTAAGATTTCTGGTTAGTTTATAGTGATTTTTTACCGCAGATGCAGGCAGATTGATGCAGGTTAACGCCGATTTTTTTGAGATTCCCGACTTTTTACTTAAAGAAGTCGGGAATCTGGGTATTTTTTTAGAATTCGCCTGTTAACTTGATATAAGTCACTCTCATAATTAGGATTAGTGGGATTCCCGATTAACCGCTGATTCCTAAAGTCCACAAGCAAATCTAACTTCTCCAAAACCACCTGACCAATCAACACCTCATCACCTGTCACCAGAGCATCCTCGGTAGTCCTGCGCCCCTCAATTTCAATTAATATAGCCTCCGTTACTCCTACGGTTTCCTGACGACCATCAGCATACTTAACAAGCTGCTGTCCTATAATTCGTAAACCTAGCTGCTGTACCATCTCTGCTGAAATTACTAGATAAACAGATCCTGTATCTACTAGAGCTTCTGTTTCACACTCACGCAACAGCCGAGGCGCGAGCAACCCCCCACTAATTAGAGCTTCATCTATGGCATTGGTCAGCTTTACCTGAGTCTTAACTGCCCCCATATTCTTAATTTCATCAAATTCTAATTTATTTATTTTTTTCATATTAAATTTCCTTTTAATCTTTTGCTGCTTACATCATACGAGTTCTGCTAACTGAGACGCGATCGCCCCTCATTCCTATATGATTTAAAATTATCACTCAAAACTCAAAACTACTTAACCATGTCTTTCATTTCAATTCGCGGTGTAGAACATTATTACGAGTGGATAACAGCAGACGCAAGCGCCCAACCCAGCGGCAAACCAGTGATGGTATTTCTGCACGGCTGGGCAGGCTCAGCCCGCTACTGGGAAAGCACGGCACGGGCTATTGCTGACGATTTTGATTGTTTGCTCTACGATATGAGAGGTTTTGGTCGATCGCCCTTACCAAAAGAGCCGATCGAATCCAGCTACGAACTCGAAACCTACGCCCGCGACTTAGCCCAATTATTAGAATCTCTGAATTTAAGCCGCGTCTGCATCAACGCTCACTCCACAGGTGCATCAATTGCTACTTTATTTCTCAACCTTTACCCCGAAAAAGTAGAAAAAGCAATTCTCACTTGCAGCGGGATTTTTGAATACGACGAAAAATCCTTCACTACCTTTCACAAATTCGGTGGCTATGTGGTAAAATTCAGGCCATCTTGGCTGGCATCTATTCCTTTTGCCGATCGGGTATTTATGGCCAGGTTTCTGCACCGTTCGCTGCCCGCAGAGGTCAGTCTGGCGTTTCTCAAGGATTTTTTAATGGCAGACGAGGAAGCTGCTATAGGTACAATGGTGACGGCCGTCAGCAAAAGAGCAGCCGAGGAAATGCCCCAAGAATTTGCGCGGCTGAGCGTTCCCACACTGCTTGTGGCCGGAGAATTCGATCGAATTATCCCCGCCATCATGGGAGAACAAGCAGCCTCCCTCAGCAAAAAAGTAGAATTTGTTATAATTCCCAATACAGCTCATTTTCCGATGCTGGAGGATGCCGCAACATACTTGCAGCGAATCCGAGACTTTTTGCCAGCAGCGACATAGGTGAGTTATTCTTCATTCAATGTACGATCGGAGAAGCAAGCTTTGAGAGCGGCCCTTGCTCCGATCTTAATTTTTAATTCCTAATTTCTTAAAGCGAAAGGTGGTACCATGAACGACCTCGACCAATACTATAAAGTGCTGGGACTGTTGCCGGGAGCATCCCGAGAAGAAATTAGTCAGGCCTACAAGGATTTAGCGTTCATTTGGCACCCCGATCGCATCCCGAAAGATAATCCCAGACTACTACAGAAAGCTGAAGAAAAGATTAAGGAAATTAATCAAGCTCGCGAACGATTGCGATCGATTCAGCCAAGAGGTCAGAATCAGAACGTTCAGCACAAAAATACTCAGCAAAAAAACACCCAGCAACAAAACACCCAGCAAAAACACACCCAGCAACAAAACACCCAGCAACAAAACACCCAGCACCAAAATACCCAGCACCAAAATACCCAGCACCAAAATACCCAGCACCAAAATACTCAGTACAGAAACACTCAGTACCAAAACAATCAGCAACAAAACACTCAGTACAGAAATACTCAGTATCAAAACACTCAGCACCAAAACACTCCGCAGCCTCCGCCAAACCCAAAAGAACCGCGCTACTCTTCTGAAACCTCTTCAGAAAAATATGCTGGCAATTATGCGGGAAATTATGCGGGAAATTATGCCGGAAATCCTTCAGGGCCCTATTCAGAGGCCTCCCGCTACCAATCTCAGCAGCAGGCGCCATCTCAGTCTTACCGCCAAGCTGCGCCGCAAGCTCCCGATTTGAGCGGTTCCAACTTTAAAGGAGCTTCCTTAAAAGAAAAGGATTTTTCAGGGAGAAACTTGAGCAATGCAAATTTGAGTCAAGCCGACTTAAGCGATGCTTTTCTGCACAACGTCAACCTCACAGGCGCGAATTTGCACCAAGCTAACTTGTTCAGGGCCAATTTGTTAGGAGCTTGTTTGATCAATGCCAACTTGAGAGAAACCAACTTAATCGGAGCCGATTTGAGCGGTGCAGACTTGAGCGGTGCGGACTTAACAGGAGCGAAAATAGGTTACGGCGATCGAGTTATGGTAAAACTCACCGGAGCTAGATTAACAGGTGCGATTTTGCCCGACGGTACGGTTCACAGTTAAAGGATTTAGTTTTTCGTAAGTTGCTTTCTGCCCGGGTTTTACCAGAAATAGTTGCTGCAACCACAAATAAACAAAAATCCGCCCTCGCGAATTTTCGATCGAAACTTATATTATTTCCGTTAGAACAACCGCAATAAAATTGGTTTGTAGTGAAGACTAGAGTCCTTGCTGCGAACCCATAGCGGTTGCGTTACATCGCAGAAACCGAGTTTTTTTTACTGGGTTCAAGGACTGCAACGAAGTATTTTGGTTCATCAAGCCCGGTTTCTGCATCCTTGACTGTTAATCTACTTTTATATTAATTACTTCCGGCGATCGCGCAACTTTCGCGCAGCAGTCAGCATAACGCCTCCCGCCATCAAACCCCCCACAGTCATCGGTTCGGGAACCGCCTCAGCTTTTACCGTTCCCACAGAACCGCCTTTAATAAATACAGCAGAATCTAAATTGCCATCGCCCACATCTTTAATGCGGATGCTGAGAACATTCGTCTGATTTTGCTTGAGCAAACCCTCAAAACCTAAAACTTTAGTAAAACCGTCCAGCTTAACGATGTTAGCAGCAATACCTGTCAAACTTGGGTTGTCAATATAGTCTGGGTGATCTGTAGAGCGATTATTTGGATCTGGAACAAGATTATTAATCGTAACTGTTTTTCCGTCGCTCAATTTTGCCAAATTAGTGCCGTTCAGCAGCAGTTCAAAATCGTCATTAAATCCAGAACCGCCGAACTCAGGAAACTCCTCCGAAGCAAATACATATTCAAAGAACAACTTTTCAACCGTGCTATTAGCAAAAAAGCTGAGGTTTAGCTGAGTCAAATCCCCCTGTTCACCCTTATTCCCAAAGTCCGTGTTTAAATCGCTGCCGTTGGTCATTACGTTATCTTTCCGATTCTGACCCGGTAGATCGGCGACTTTACCAGTGCTGAGAACAACACCTGATTTCAAACTGAAGGGGTCATTAGTGAAAGTACCAAAAGCAGCCGAATTACCCGTAATTGAAACAGAGAAATCACTCAATCCGGCTGTATTAGTTCCCAACAAATTATTTTTTAAAATCTCAGTGTTATTAGTTGCCCCTACCGAAAATGCCATTGCTGGCGCTGCCAACAAGCCTAGAACACCCGTCAATGTAGCAGTTAAGGCACTCATTTGGTGATAATTTATCATAACTTATTGCTTAAAAATACAAAGCTGATTCAATGCACAACTTAATTATCACATTATATAACTATCAATGTCTAGTGCCTTTACAATAACTTTATATCTACGTGTATTTACGGTTTTGCGGTTAATTGTTTTGGGTGGTTTTTGGCAGTTAGTTAGTCAACAAACCTCAGCGCAAAGATACAAATGCCAAAATACACGCAGACAGACTAATAATTTCAGGACTTACGCACTGGATAAGCTTTGCTCGCCAGCGAGATTGTCTGTTATGTTCGAGGGGGATTGGGGGAGAGGGGGATTCGGTCTGATGGGGAGAGGATGTGAGGAGTGGGGAATAGTTTATTGAAATATACAATCTAAATCCACAACTGTTTACCAAAGAAAACTGGTTTTTATACGGTTTGCGATCGCGCACTCGCGCGGGATTTTGGTGAAAAACCTGGTTTCTGGGTAAGTCGGCAATTTATATCAAGTCGGGTCGATCGAGCATTCGGGTCGGGGGCGGGGCGGGGAAACTAAATTTTTTTTGTGGGGAAGTCAATATCTGGCGTGAATCAGCCCCTACAAAAATTACGGTCGATCGACCCGACTTGATATCACAACTAATTATTGATGACTGATGACTGATGACTAAAACCCCCTTGCTTGTCCTTCCCCGCGCGGATCGGCAGCCCCTTCCAACCAACCGTCCGCAGTCAGGACGATCGCATTAGCATTGCCCCAGCCCTCACCTTCCTCAACTTTGTGTCCCCGTCGCCGCAACTCATCCAGCGTCGCAGCATCGAAACCTCCCTTTTCCACGAGCAATCGATCGGGCTGCCATTGGTGGTGAATTCTCGGTGCAGACACAGCCTCGCCGACATTCATGTCGTAAACCAACACGTTCAGCACAATTTGCAACACCGTCGTAATAATGGTGCTGCCTCCAGGAGATCCAGCAGCCAGACGGAATTTGCCATTTTCTGTCACGATAACCGGCGTCATGCTCGATAAAGGAGTCTTCCCCGGGGCGATCGCATTTGCCTCACCGCCCACCAAACCAAACAAATTCGGCACTCCCGCAGCCGCCGCAAAATCGTCCATCTCGTTGTTGAGCAAAATTCCCGTACCAGCCGCCACAGCCCCCGCCCCAAAACCGCCATTCACCGTAAACGTCAAACTTACAACATTGCGCTCTTTGTCAACTACCGTCAGGTGGGTAGTTTCGGGAGACTCCCACACAAAGCGACTTAAAGTTTCAGCGTCAACAGCTTTCACCTCTGACGAAGGTCTGGCTTTTGACATTTGGATTTGCGATCGTCTCAATTTGCCATAATTGCTGCTAGTCAGAGCTTTGACCGGTACACTCACAAAATCCGGGTCGCCCAAATACTCAGCCCGGTCAGCATAAGCAATCTTCATGCTCTCCGCCAGTAAATGTAGCGTATCTGGACTTTGCCTCCCCAACCTCTTGAGATCCGTATCTCCCAGAATATTTAAGATTTGCAACAAATGAACGCCGCCGGAAGAAGGAGGCGACATGGCGCAAATTTCGTAAGTGCGAAAGTTGCCGCAAACCGGATTTCGCCAGATCGGCGTATAGTTTTTCAAATCTTCGAGAGTAATAATGCCACCGTTTTTAGCCATATCGGTGGCGATCGCCCGAGCAATGTCCCCGGTATAAAAACTTTGCGGATTTTTTGCAATCTGCCGCAATGTCCGCGCCAAATCCCGCTGCACCAAAAGCTCCCCCGGCTGGTATAGAATGCCGCCGCGAGTAAAAACCTCCCGCGCCGCCCGGTTTTTTTTGATAACATCCGATCGCCGAGCGACAGCCTTTGTGAAGCGCGAACTCACCGGAAAGCCATTTTCAGCCAGGGCGATCGCCGGCGCAACCACCGCCGCCCAAGGCAACTTACCGTACTCGCGGTGCACGGTATAAAGTCCAGCCACAGTGCCCGGAATGCCCGCCGCCAAATGCCCGTCCAGACTTGCCCTTTGGCGTACCTTGCCTTGCTTGTCGAGGTACATATCCCGCGCCGCCCGTTTCGGAGCTCGTTCCCGGAAATCCAGCGCTTGCACAGTCCCCGTTTCGGCCCGCCGCAGCAGCAAAAAACCCCCGCCGCCGATACCCGCCGAAAAAGGCTCCACCACCGAAATCGCCAAAGCCGTAGCAGCCGCCGCATCCACCGCATTGCCTCCCTGTTGCAGCACGCTGTGCCCCGCAGCGCTCGCCAGAGGGTGAGCCGAGACAGTCATGCCCTGTTTGCTGCGCTGCTGCTGCAAGTTTGGCTGTAGCTGCTGCTGGCAGCCAAACAGCACCACTGTTAGGAAACAACTATAAATTCGCACTTTACCGCTTAACTTTGAAAACATTTCCCCCCGATTTGCGATTGCTAATCACAGTATAAGTTGAACGCCATCCTTCTAAAGGAATAGATTTAATTTTACTTCCGATAATAATCCTTAACTGTCGCAAATTTACTATTCAAATCAGTCCGACAGCTTTGTTAAATACACTACACTCTAAGTCCAATTATCGGAATCTTAAGTACGAGAAAATTTATCACTAAAAGTGTTGCAGGCGATCGGGACGCTTGCTACAATGGCTACTTAAGTCAGTAGATATTTTTTGATAAGCATCTATTTTTCCAAAGAACAACCTCAAACAAAAATTTAAGGGAACGTTATGAACTCAGAAAATATCGACCCATTCATCCCCGAACTCAACTCTCAAAACATCGGTAGCAGAGCGATTGCAGGTGCGATCGAGAAAAAGTTAAACACCGAAAAAGTCAGCACTGCTTCGCCCGCAGTCCCCGAAGCCAGAACCGCCCTAGAAGCATCAACAGCACCTGAAATTAGCACAACTTTTCACCCAGAAAAAGTTAGCATCATTATGCCGGCATTCAACGCCCAAGACACAATTGGCGAAGCGATCGCCTCCGCACTCGGCGGAACTCACCGGAATCTAGAAATCCTAGTAATTGACGACGGTTCCACCGACGACACCGAAAAAATTGTCACCGACATGGCTGGGAAAGACCAGCGAATTAAGTATTACAAAAACCCCAAAAACTTAGGAGCTTACAAATCTAGAAATCTAATGATCGAAGCAGCAACCGGAAAATTTATCGCATTTTTAGACAGCGACGACACCTGGGAACCAAACAAACTAGAAGAATGTTTGAAAATGTTAAAACAGCACCCAGAAGTTAAATCAGTCGGTCACGCCCTCCGCTATCTAGACAAGCGCGGCAACAAAGTCAGCTACATCCCCACATATCCTACAAATCAAGAAGAATTGCAGAATGTTCAAGAAAACGGTGCGCTTCCCTGGGTTTTTCCCACAGCTTTAGTAGTAGAACGAGAAGCTATCTTAGAAATCGGAGGATTTTTAGACTGGAAAGTAGCAGCAGATACCGAGTTCATGGCCAGACTAGCTCAAAAGCACGGGATGCTAGCTACAAAAAGGCCATTAGGAAACTACCGAGTTTTGGGCAACTCTTTAACCGATAAATATTGGTTGGACAAGCGTTTAGCCATAGACTGCGTTAAAGAAAACCAGCAGCGCAGGATTCGCGGTGAATCAGAATTAACATTGACCGAATACCGAGAAATCTTTTTCCAAAACCTGTCGCCGTTGAAAAAACTCAATAAGTTAAGAGAGATTGCGGCAACTCGCTTTATGAGAAAAGCCGGAGAAAGCTGGTTAAATCGGGAGATTTTGCCTACTCTGATTTACGGAATTGCCACAACAGTGCTCAACCCTCAAGCCACTGTGCACAAAATTAAGTGGATGAAATATCAGAAGCGATTAAATCAAGAATTTAACTAATTGGCTGTTGGGCTGCTACGAATAGCTGACCGGACGCTGCGGCTTTATTGCAGTAGCTAAACAGTTAACAGAAATTAGGATATGAAGCAAGGTAGATGGTCAACAGCTTCCACTGGCTACATACTTAGCAGACAGGAATTGAATTAAGTGGTGAGCAAATTTAGGAAAATATTACACTCATAGTCCTGGAGGCATGGGGGCCCAGAAACCCGGTTTTTTTACAAAAATACTTCGTAGCAGCCCGCAGATTCGGTAAAAAACCCGGTTTGTTTGGTATTTATGCGTAAGTCCTGACTCAAACAAAGTACGTTTACCGCGCCAGAAAAATATAGCCTAGCCCACAAACAAGACTTCACTAAAAGGGAAACATTTAAAGAAAAGTTATTAGGGTATTTAGAGGCTTCAAAGCTATATCCCTAAAAGCTCTGCTATAGCAGTCCTAAATCACTCGTGAATAACAAGATCCCCGACTTCTTTGAGAATTCCGGGATCTGAGCCTCTCGATTTTCCCAACTCCTGCAAGGATTGCTATATTACAAGTTAAACATGGAACAGCTTATCAAGTTGGGTTAACGAATTATAATTAAGTTTGTAGTGAGGAGTTGAGTCCTCTATCGCCCTGTTCTGGCGCACAACAAACAATTTAATTATCAGCGATTAACCGCACTCGATCTGAGTCATAAACCAGGTTTTTTAGTAAATATCTAGTTGTCAAACCAACAATTTTTGGTGATGCCCGGTTTCTCTGGGTAAGTCCTATTAAAGCAAGAATATCCGATCGGCTCAGAGGAAAACTCCAATCCCCCGACAAAACCCTCAATCCCTTGCAGCCGACGCCTGTGTGTCAGAAAAATTGCCCGCCAAATAGTCTGCATCCGGCTCCTAACAGATGCCCCCCCTTATGGTAGATAACGCTGAGGTCGGCAAGCCTGTTATATTGGCAGTATGCAGGCAAGTTTCGGGACTAAAGGTACTTGCACGTAAAGGAGTCAGAGTGTAGGCTTCCAGACTATATTTCCGCCAACAACTACCAAACCCCACCTAATTCAAGTTATGAACAGCGAAAAAGTCAGTGTAATCATTCCTGCATTGAATGCTGCCGAAACTCTGGCGGAGACAGTTGCTTCCGTACTCAATGGTACCCACCAGAATCTAGAAATTTTAATAGTTGATGACTGCTCTACTGACACTACTGGCCAAGTTGGTGCGAAACTGGCAGAGCAAGATTCGAGAGTTCAATACTTCCGAAATCCCCAAACTTACGGGGTTTCTAAGTCGAGAAATTTAATGATGTATCGGGCAACGGGCGAGTATGTAGCGTTTCTCGACAGCGACGATACCTGGGAACCCAACAAGCTAGAAGTTTGTTTGAAGATGCTCGAAGACAATCCTGAAGTCAAAGCTGTGGCTCACGCTTTACGCTATTTGGATAAGCGCGGCAACAAGTTGAGTTATGTTCCCACCTATCCTACAACTAAAGCAGAAATGCAGGCGATTAAGGAGACAGGCGAAAGTCCTTGGGTTTTCCCATCTTCAGTTGTAGTCGATCGCTCCATTCTCCTCCAAGAAGGCGGCTTTGCAGAAGATTGGCAGGTAGGAGAAGATACAGAGTTATTTACCAAAATTGCTCAAAAGTACGGCTTGCTAGCGGCGACAGCACCTTTGGGAAATTATCGAATTAGAGGGAATTCTCTCACAGATAAGCACTGGCTGAAAAAGCGCATAGCTGCTGATTGTGTTAAGGAAAACCAACTGCGGCGCTTGCGGGGGGAAAAAGAGTTATCGCTCAACGAGTACGAACAGGTATACTTTAAGAATTTGCCACTTTTGAAAAGGCTTAACAAATTTCGAGAAGTTTTGGCACTGCACTACATGAGAAAGCTGGGACAAAGTTGGTTAAATCGGGAGGTTTTGCCGACTATTGTTTACGGCATCGCTACCACAGTGCTCAATCCTCAAGCTACTCTGAACAAGTGGAAATGGATGAAGGCTCATGAAAAGTTGAGTCATCAAACGGCAGAAGGCATCCCTCATTCGGCAGAATAAAACCCCCAGCAATCATCTGAAATCCGGGCGATACCCTAGGGGTTCTTGTATTTGTATTATGACTTACGCATGGGGGCCGAGAAACCGGGTTTTTTACCTTGGGTGCGGGCTCCAACCAGGGTATTTTCGTAAAAAACCCGGTTTCTGAGCGTCGGAGTGCGATCGCGAACTGAAAATCCTTGATAGTGGCGATCGGATGTCAGCCTTGAGTTACTCGCCCGTCACCTTCAACCCTAATAATATTAAATCCGGTAGCATCGAAATTATGTAGTGCGAACTCTTAAGCTCGCGGCGCGGATTTCGAGATATTAAGCTCGCACTGATACGATCCAAATAGATAATTCCGATACCACCGGAAACGATATAAAGCGCGCAAATAGCAGCGATCGCCTGCCGTGCTATTTGCAGCCAAAACAGTTACACTAAATAATGTATAAGTAAAGAGCAAAGTTCTTTGAATGAAAAAATGGGTAGCAAACCCCTTTTTTAGGCAGAAAGTAAAAGCAAAAACTTACAAAAAATTCTGCCTTCTACCTTCAGAGGACGATCGCTTTTTTACGGTGAATTAGATTGAATTTATGGACTGGCAAGAAATTTCGGGCAACTGGGTATTAATTCCCTCTAAACCGATCGCGATCGTGCATTTTCTCGGCGGTGCGTTTGTGGCGACAGCACCCCAACTCACCTATCGCTGGCTGTTAGAGGCTTTGGGGAACCAAGGATATGTTGTAGTCGCAACGCCGTTTGTCAATACTTTGGATCATATTGCGATCGCCCGCGATGTCCTCAACAAATTTGAAAATGCCCTCGATCGCCTGCGCGCCACTAAATTGCTCAAATCTTCCTATCTCCCCATTTACGGGATGGGACACAGCATGGGATGCAAACTGCACTTGCTGATCGGTTCTGTGTTTGACATAGAAAGGGCAGGCAATATTCTGATCTCTTTCAACAATTATGCGGCATCCGAAGCAATCCCCATCGTCGAGCAAATTTCCCCCGTCTTTAAAGTAGAGTTTACTCCTTCCCCGCAAGACACCAATCGCCTCGTCCAAGATAGCTATCAAATCCGCCGCAATCTTTTAGTCAAATTTAACGGCGACAACATCGACCAAACCCTGCTGTTGACCAAACTGCTAAAAGCACGATTTCCCGACATGATTACTGTTCAGACATTGGCCGGCAACCATCAAACGCCCTTGGGTCAAGATGTTAGTTGGCCTGTGGGTCAAATTTTTACGCCCTTCGATGCGATCGGGCAATGGGTAAAACAAGAAGTGTATCGGGAATTAAATCAATTAAAACAGACAATTCTGCTGTGGCTCAATCCGATGTCCCGCGTTTAAAAGCTGCTCTCGCTCATTAACCCGAAAGTTCGTCCGGTAGTTCCAAAATATCAGATTCATCGTTCCTCGTTGAGACAGGGGGAATAATTTTTGACGATCGACAAACAGTTCCGTCCATCAGCCGTTCTCGTATAACTGAGACTGTCTGCAATGTCTTTCATCAACTTTAGACCCCGGCCGCCTGAAGCTTCTGGATCGATTTTTTCCGACATATCTTTAATTTTTTGCTCTAAATCAAACGCAGCGCCCGAATCCCAAATTTTAATCTCTACAGATTCAGTACACACCACCACCTCAATGTCAACCGGCAAATCTGGCTGTTTGCCCTCGTGGGCGTGACGCACCGCATTTGTAAAGCCCTCAGCCAAAGCCAACTGACAGCGTATCCACACACTTGTGGGAATTTGCGGCTCGTACAATTGTGCAAACCAGGACAAAACTTGGTCTAAAGCACTCAGACCAGTATTGACTTGAAAATGCGCTTTCTTTAGGACTTGCAACTTTTCGGAACCTTTTAATTCGATCACGCTCTGCCACTGAAATTATAGTTCTTTAAAATAGAGGCAAATATTGTATTGCCTGTACTTTACGTTTTTAACTTTTTTCCCAACAAGCGGGCAACTGCTAGCGCCAACATCACCCATCGCAGTCATTCATCAACCGCGTCATTTTCCACGTTCTCGATCGGCTGCGGGCAATGTAAAACCGGGCCAAATTGAATGGGAGTTTTATAATACTAGCTTTTGCTGCTAGCAAAGTAAATGTCAAATCCACTAATTAGCTATGTATGATACCAGAATTCCCGCCCCGATGTCAATTCGCCCCTCCTGCCCAAAAAAGTCCATCAAAGTTTATATTCTGAGTATAAACTGGGGGTGAAGTTCGACAAGGCCAAAATTTGCATCAAATTTAGAGGTAAATTGAACTCAATGGCTGGCAGGCAAAAGCATTTAGCTCAAAAGCGATGTCAATCAACTATACTCAATCTCAGACAAGGGCGCTGACAGGATATATTTTAAATGACCCCCAGACCTTGAAAAACTTGTAGTACCTAAGTGCCCATGTTTCAAATTCTGGTTATTGACGATGATACGGCTGTTCAAGAACTGCTGAGAAGAACCCTGAAAAAACAGGGTTACGAAGTAACAGTAGCAAGCAATGGCGAAGACGGTGTAGCCCAGGCGCAAAAATTGCGTCCGGCCCTGATAATTTGCGATTGGATCATGCCGCGCTTGACCGGCATCGATGTCTGCCGTCGAGTTAAGGCAGATCCGGATCTGTCAACTACACAATTCTTTTTGTTGACTTCTTTGGGTTCGATCGCCGATCGAGTCAAAGGGCTCGACGCCGGTGCCGACGATTTTATATCAAAGCCGATCGAACTCAACGAATTGCAGGCAAGAGTACGCGCGGGATTGAGGCTGCACCAACTCAGCCGAGATTTGAAAATAGCCAAGCAAAGTCTGGAAGCAGAGTTAGCCGAGGCGGCGGAGTACGTGCAATCGCTGCTGCCAGATCCGATGACGGAACCTGTCAGCATCGAGGCAAAATTCATTCCCTCCCGGCAGTTGGGTGGAGATTGCTTCGACTACAACTGGCTGGATGCCGATTATTTGGCGATTTACTTGCTCGACGTGGCCGGTCACGGTTTGCGGGCGGCATTGCCTTCGGTGGCCGTGCTGAATTTGCTGCGATCGCGCACGCTCCCCAACATAGACTACTACAAGCCCAGCGACGTTTTGCGCGCCCTGAACACCACCTTCCAGATGAGCTACCAAAATGACAAGTATTTCACCATCTGGTACGGCGTTTACAACCGCATTTCTCGCCAGCTCGTTTACGCCAGCGCCGGCCATCCCCCGGCCGTGTTGATTTCCCAGTCCCCTGCGAGCACCGCTAAAATCCAGCGATTAAAAACCCCCGGAATGCCGGTCGGGATGTTCCCGGACGCCCCCTATGTCGATAATTGCTGCGATGTCGAGGATTTGAGCACTCTCTACATCTTTAGCGACGGGGTATACGAGATCCACCAACCTGACGGCAATATCTGGGGGCTTGACCCTTTCATCGACCTGCTAGCAGCCTACAACGGTGCAAGTGCCGACCAGTTAGAGCTGGTTTTGAACTACATTCAAACGTTGAACGCTAAAGCAGTTTTTGATGATGATTGGTCTTTACTCAAGGTAAACTTTGGCTAGCTGACTTCTTGCATTGCATCTGCGACCAAACAGCAAGAAGGCAGCAGCCCAAAGATTTAGTTAGTTGAGAGAATTTTGCTATTAAAAGCATCGCGGGTCGGAAATATCTCGAAAACTCGATCCATGCTGGTGAGCTCAAATAAGATACGGATTTGCTCGTTGATAGAACAGACAACTAATTGACTCCCAGCGGCCCGGACTGTTTTGAGCGCCAAGACTAAAGCGCCCAAACCAGAACTATCCATAAATGTCACATCAGTGAAGTCTATCAATACCACATCGGCTCCCGCTTCCACTAGGTCGCTAATCTCTTGGCGGAATTGACTTGCCTTGGTGCCGTCTAAAATGCCAGAGGGCTGAATAATTTTAACTACAGGACTCATATTTTGCGGTGGGAATGTCAGAATTTCTAGCCAGACTAGGCTAGTATAGCTGCGAGATGGACTCCGAGCCAAATAAGAGAGGGGGAAAGCGCCAGAGCCTGAGAACGGGAGAATAGTTTGGAGTGCAAAAGATGGTGCTCGTCGCGGATCGTAACGCCGATCGGAGTCGCAGCGCTTCGCCGGGAGTGAATTTTGAGAGAGAGACAATCTTTGTTCTGCCGCATCCCTTCTGGTATTAATCAAACCGGGCTAACTTTGGCGCGGTAGAGCAGTTTCTCGCCTTGTCTGTAGCCTGTGTAGCGGACTTTGACGGGTTCTCCGGGCTGGGCTGTTCCTTCCAGGAGTTGGTGCTGTTGCGGGTTGTAGGGAATCTGGGCTCCGACTGGGGCGATCGACTCTATCCCCCAATGCTCCAATAACTGCTCGACTGGCCGCAGCAAGGGCAGTAGTTTCTGAGCCCGCAAGTCGTGATTTTCCTGAGCTTTGCTCGCAGCAGTCGGCCACTGCAACATCCAGGATTCTAAAATTTGCACGCTAGAAAGCTGGAATTCCTGCATCAAAGATTCTCGCTGCTGTTCGATCGAAGTTTGCAGGCGTTGATATTCTTGTTCTAGGGCGGTCGGTGGTGCCTGTTCTAACTCTACATAGTTTGGCGTCAAGGTTGCGAGCAGTTCGGGTAAGGAAATTTGCAAAGCTTGACTGATTTTGAGCAGGATGTCGGTTCGGGTTTGCAGGGCTAAGCCGCGACGCAGGCGACTTAGCTGGATCTCGGAAACTCCTGCTTTTTTGCTGAGTTCTCGATCGCTCGAAAGCCCCGCCTGTTGCATCAGCCGTTGCAGTTGAGGAGCATAATCGGGAATATTAGCTGCCACGAAAAATTCATCCAAATTAATAAATGGACATATTCTCGATCCTAAACTGTCAGGAGCCTTAACGAAATACATTTTTGGGGCGGGCTTTTCGACCCATATCAATTCCGGCTGCGCCGGAATGATATAGAGGACACGGCAGTGCCGTGTCCCTACCGCGATCAATTGTAGGGACACGGCACTGCCGTGTCCTCCGTTTATATCATTCCGATGCTAACGGATTTGATATCACCCCACAAGAGAAATGGCTATCTGACGCCTACTTTTTCCGGGGCGGCGGCTGTTGCTGTTGTCGCCGATCCTTGCAAATGCGCTTCTAGGAACCACAAACGCTTGTCAATTGTCCGCGAGATTTCGGTATACAAGTCAGCGGTATCGGCGTCGCCGAGTTCCGCTGCTTTGTCGATGGCGACTCGCAGGTGTTGGGCGTAGGGTGCGTAGCGATCGGCTAAAGCCGTCACGTATTCTTTCCCGTCTACAATGTCGAAAGGAAATTCTGGCAGGATCGAATCTGCGGCGGCTGTGCGGGCTGTTCCTACAGCCAAACCGCCCAAAGCTGTGACCCGTTCTGCAACTAAATCGATGTATTCTTCGAGTTCTGTTGCCATTTCGTCAAATAGCAAGTGCAACTGGTAGAAGTCCATGCCTTTGACGTTCCAGTGAGCTTGTTTGACTTGAGTTTTTAAGTCCAGAGTCGTTGCTAGCGTGCCGTTGAGCAGCCCGACTACTTGAGAGCGGGTGGCGGCTGACATATCGATGCGGGTAGGGTAAAGATGTTGTTTGTGGTTGTTGGTAGTCATAGGTTTTTAGCTTGTTATTAGTGATTGTCGATCGAACATCGAGCGAAAGCTTTGGGCGATCGAATGTTTGCCTGTCGTGAATTTCTGTTGAGAGGCTCAGGCTAAGTGCATCTGCAACACGGCACGGGGAGCTCGGCGTACATTACAGCGGATTGTTTCTAAACCCAGACGCTGGCAAGCTTCGTATCGGTGGCAGCCGGAAAATCCGTAATACTGACCATCTACTTCTAGCACGTCGATGGGTTCGTTTAAACCTACCTCGCGGATGGATTCTATGAGGGCGGCTACTTTGCTTTGGTCGTTGACTCGCGGCAGGGGGCGGCGAATCTGGTTGAGGGGAATTTCTTCTATCCTCATGGCGGCTCTCTTTTTTGCTTCTTGTTAAATCATACTCGTAATGACTTCGTTTTAGCAAGAAAAATGTCAGGAAATTTTGAGATGGGGAGAACGGGGGCGTGCGATCGCCCGTTTGCTGTAGTGTCGGGGGATCGAGGGCGATCGGCTTTGGGTGGGAAAATCAGCATGAAAATTTCTGTCTTATCACCTGAGTATGTCAATTGATTATCCGTATCTTGACGTTTGAATGCGGTAATTTGAATCCCCTCAAGTTATAATTTTGTTATGGAAAGCCTAGGCTAATCGTTGATTTACTGCATCGCAAATAAATTCGCTGCGATATAATGCCATGATAAAAACATTCCAACCAGATATTATTTTGACCAGTCAAGATGGCGAATATCTAATGCTCGTTGAGGTAAAACTTAAAGACATCAGTAGTATAGCTAAAAATGCTATTGAACAGCTTAAACATACTATGGCATCTATTGGTTGTTCAGTTGGACTTGTCGTAGCTGGTGAGCGTGTGATTCTGCTCCGCGACTCCTTAGAAAAGTATAATGGTGAGTCAATTTATGTAGTTGGTGAAGCGAAACTTCCAGATTCTTTGCTACCACCTGCAGATGAGCAATGGAAAGGAAACCCTGCTATTGAGTTTGAATCACGAGTTCAGCGATGGCTTG
Source organism: Microcoleus pseudofavosus SVA1_A4 (assembly GCF_036700565.1). Taxonomy (NCBI): domain Bacteria; kingdom Bacillati; phylum Cyanobacteriota; class Cyanophyceae; order Oscillatoriales; family Microcoleaceae; genus Microcoleus; species Microcoleus pseudofavosus. The sequence goes on along the minus strand of NZ_JAUBPE010000035.1, from coordinate 34,096 downwards.
AGAAACTGAAGCTGACTGCTAGTATGGAAAACCTCCCAAATGATTTAAGAAACCTACTTGGCGAACCAATAATTAGCCTTCTCCGAATTGGCGAAGTGAGGGCTGCTGGCCCTAGATGGAGTAAGAGTGCAAAGTGAAACCCAAGGCAGTTTTAGTGGAAACAAATTGGGTAGTGGATGTTATTGCTCCAGAACACTTGCAAAGTCCACAGGCTATTCAGTTGCTCCAACGCGCTCAGGCTGGTGAGTTTAAGTTATATGTGCCTGCAATATGCCTTACAGAAGCACGTGAAACCGTACCTCGAAGGTTTTCCCCACGCTCTCGCTCTGATGATTTACGCAAATTTGTGAGATGGGCAACAGATGAAGGTCGAGTCAGCGCTGAGGATGCCGATGCAGCACGTCGGGTATTTGCTCAATTTGATGGATTAGTCGCAAATGAACTGACGAAAGTTTCAGAACGATTGGAGGAATTAGCGAATCATCCTAGTCTCAACGTCTTTCCGCTTTCAGAGCCTATGCTGGAGCGCCAAATATCTATTGGTGCAATGGACGATCTATTCCTTAAGCCCTATGATTTAGCTGTTTTGGCGGCTGTGATAGTTAAATCTGAAGAATTACAGCAAGAGGGGCATTCTTGGGTTGGTTTCTGTGAGCTAGACTCCGATCTTCAACCGTGGGACAAATCCGGTTCCCGGAAACGTGTTCTTAGCGATCTCTACGATGATGTCCGAATATTCGTGTACGCTAACTTCCTACTAGAAGATGTAAGTGAGCTTCCCGATGGTTGGACTACTTCAATTTAGCAATTACCACCTAACTATTATGAGGATGAAAGTTTCCGCATCATACCCTAAATCATACTGCGGCTACTGAATCATCTCAACTCAATCCAGCAATAATATTGACACTCATAGCCAGAATAGCGGTGTTAAAAAAGAACGACAGCACGCTGTGAAAAAGCACGAGATACCTCGTCGAACGAGAAGTGATCTGCACGTCTGCAACTTGGCAAGTCATGCCAATACCAAAGGAAAAATATAAAAAATCTTTGTAGTCAGGTTCCTCGTCGCCCGGAAAATCCAAGCCCCCCGCCTGCAAGTAGCTGCCGTGCTGCTTGCTGCGGTTTTTGTAGTAGCTGCGGGCATAGTGCATCGTGAAGATAGTGTGTACCTGCATCCAAGACCCAACAATTGTTAGGACAGAAAGCCCCAAGTGCAGAAATAGCAAATTCGGGGACAGGCCTTTGGTATCGCGCAGCAAAAAGAAGATGGCTAACAAGCTAGCAAAAGCCGCTGCCACGATCGTACTTAAGATGGTTAAGCGGCCAGCATCCAACTGCTGAGCGTGGTGGCGCATCAGTTCGGGAGTGCCTTGCAGCATCAGCATCCAAGTCAAAATCAGAAAACTGACCGCGCCCGCGTTCCAAATGCACAGCGTCCGAGTCAGGGGGAGATAGTCAGGCGGCACGAAAACAGCGACTGCTATAGCGAACAGAACAGACGCAAACAGGCGGTGCCGGACGCTCCAGAGCCAGTGCATTTTAGATAGGCGAACGTTTTTCACCATGATTTAGTATAAGTTAGGCACGGTAAGGGTTAGAAAATCCCAACTACTGCTATCTTCGCAGGAACTCCCAAAAAATAGGTATGAATTGGTAACACGCAGCACAGGCAGGATTTTTCATGCCTTTCGATAGATCGATCGACCTCAACGTTCTAGGTACAGTAGGAAAAAAGATAAATTGTGGCTTGAAATTATGGCATCCTCCCAACCTCTCAAAGGCATTGAATTGATCGACTGCGCCAAAGCTAACGCCCAACAAGGAATCGCCACAGCCGCCGAGCTTTGCGGCTACGGAGGCGACCTCAACACCTTCGAGCGGGAACTGAAACAGGCTTGCCAAAACATCGGCGTCGAAGTCAAGGAATTGAGCGATTTGATTACGGATCAGCAGATGATGAAAGAAGGAATGGGCATTGAAATCGCTCCAGATACTCCCTCAGAACTCTAGGCTCAATCTCCATTGCACCAGTTTTAGAGCTAAGACTGCCCCGACAGGAGTATTGTCAGTCTGCTAGCTGAGGCAGGCTAGAATATTTTGCATGGGAGCTTCTGACTTTTGGCAGGAGTCGTGTTTCCTCCCGCGAAGAGGGTGATTTCTAGAGGGGGGCTGAGATTGTTAGGAGGACTGTCGTGTCAAATCAGCAAGACCGAATTATGCGTTTGTTTATAGAGGAGGCTAAGGAGCACCTCGATACTCTAGAAAATGGTTTAGTGGATTTGAAGTCCACGATGAAAGACCCCGAAAGCGTCCAAGAGATGTTTCGAGCCGCCCATTCGGTGAAAGGAGGGGCGGCGATGCTCGGCTTAGATAGTATTAAAACAACTGCTCACCGCTTGGAAGATTGTTTTAAGGTGCTCAAGGACGGGCCCGTCAAGCAGGTTGACCAAACGGCCGAATCCCTATTTTTAAAGGGAGTTGATACGCTTAAGGATCTGCTGGGGCGACTGGAGGGGCCTTTCGGCTTGAGGAATGAAGAGGGAGAAAAACTCGTACAGCAGGTGATGCCTGTTTTTGCTCAACTGGAAACTCACCTCAACAACTTGGCGTCTGGCAAAGTTCGGGCGGTTGCTGCTGGGTCTGGTGCGCCCGCAGCTCAAACAGCGGGCGCTGTGCCGGCGAATTTTGCTGTTGAAGTGATGACTTTACTTAAAGAAATGTTGCAGGTGTTCAAGCAGAAAGAATCGGCTGCTAGTCGCTCCGAGTTGACGGCTGTGTGCGTTCGCCTCTATAAGTTGGGAGGTAAAATTGAGACTTGGCAAAATTTAGTTAAAACAGCTAGAGGGGCGATCGTTAATCCCAAAAACTCTTATAAAGTCTTAGCTCCGCTGATTATCAAAGAACTCAAGGAAGCTGGGGATTTGGTGCAAGGGGGGAAAGTCAAGACGATCGCTCCGAGTAAAAATTTGCTACTTTTGGCAGCAAGCCCCAAACCAGCAGAGGCAAGCGCCCCAGCAGCCCCAGCAGCGACCGCAGCAGTGTCGAAGCAAGTAGCACTTCCCGCCGAACCGAAGGCTGTAGTAAGGCTTTTGCTCAAAACCTTCAACAAAAAACAACTCTCGGAAATCGCCAAGTTACTGGTTCACGCCATCAAATCCTCGAACTAGGAGTTGTTGCAGTAGAAGATAGAGCCACAGCAATATTTGTGAGAGGGAAAATTTTGTTCGTGCTGGCATCCAGAGTTCAGCAGCAACTACAAAAAATTCACTCATTCGAGATTTTTGCCTTCTACCTTCTACTGTTGGGCAACCCTGCGTTAGAATTAGTGAATATATCGGCGTGCAACATTGTACCAGAATTAAAAATCGAGCAGGCTTTAGAAGGCGGTAGCTGTGAAACCAATTCGTTCATTAGAAGATGCTTTAAACCGCTGTCAGGCGATGGGAATGCGCTTGAGCCGCCAGCGTCGATTTATTCTAGAACTTCTGTGGGAGGCAAAAGAACACCTCTCAGCTCGCGAAATTTACGATCGCCTCAACCAAAAAGCGCATTCGATCGGTCATACTTCTGTTTATCAAAATCTAGAAGCTTTGTCGAGAGAAGGGATTATTGAGTGCATAGAACGATCGGAGGGACGCTTGTACGGCAATGTCAGCGACTCTCACTCTCACGTCAACTGTCTGGATACGACTCAGATTCTCGACGTTCATGTGGAACTGCCGATCGAATTGATCGAACAAATCCAACAGCAAACTGGTGTCAGAATTGTAGACTACCGGATAGATTTCTACGGATATCGCTCGGCAGAGTCCGCCACGGAAGCATCGAGTGCCAGCGATACGCATAAGGCTTCGTAACCGATAAAGCAGCCGCTGCTGTCAGCAAAACCCATGTTTTTGCGAGGGTGTAGGTGGTAGAAAATGATTCAAGTATTGAGCTGCGCTCGATCGGTTTTTTTGCCGTCTCCCGCCAGAATTTGGCACAGTAGAGAAGAGTGAAACTCAATCGCCAAAATTGGCGATCGGGAATAAATACGACTAAACAAAAAAAATCAGTTCTACCCGCTACACGTAAGAGTTTAGACAAAATTGGGCTTTTGTACCCCCTTGATTTTTTAGTCCGCTTGGAGTGGACGAAAGTTTGTTTTGTGTAGTTCCGGTTTCAAGCGCTGAGTCTTAATAAAAGGAATTTATGACCCAAATTTATGATTAGACCTTACTTAAACCCCTCCAAATTTATCTGCGGAGTCAAATCTAAAATCTAAAATCTAAAATCTAAAATTGACCTACTGACGGGGGCTTGATACTGTTTTTTCTGCTAAAGTGCCTCCGGGAGCTGTGAATAATTGTTTGATAACTGGTATGATTTACGTGCTTCGAGAGCCTAAAATGCAAAGGAAGCAACCAGTGGGGCTGGACACAAACCTCACTATAAAACGCCGTAAAGGGAAAAATTGCCAGTACCTTGAAGGAAGTTCTCGATCTCCTTAACAAGAGTCAGAAGCCGACATCACAATCTATGATTTGATGTGGGTGTGTCAGGCTTTACAGCGCATTACAGGACAGGCTGAAGTAATGGCGAGACGACAATCTGACCAATTCCACACACCACCGCAATACAACCCATCCCCCAAACCGACGGCACAGCTAAGTGCAGAGGTGACAGGCTATGCGAGTTCCTCAGCAACGGCGCCGCCGATAGAGGGGAAAAGAACTTTTTGGCAGTGGCAGCTTATCTGGCTGAGTCTCCTGGTGGGATTTGGAGTAACGGGTGCCGCTGCTTTTCTGTGGTTGCTGACGATGCCGCCGCCGCCGAATTGCCAGCAACTGTCGCCGCTGGCGGCGGACGGAGAGCGACTTTACTGCGCTCAACAAGCAGCTAAGTCCGGCAAGTTAGAACAGATAGAATCGGCAATGGCACTGGTGCAGGCTTGGCCGAAAGAACACCCGCTATATTCGCAGGGTCAACATTTGATCGGGGAATGGTCGAAAGCCATTCTGGGATTTGCCAGGGCAAAAATTGAGGTGGGCGATTTGAAAGGCGCTCTGGAGATTGTGGCGAAAATTCCGAAAACCAGTCCGTCTTACCCAGAGGTAGAGGAGGCTGTGGCTGCTTGGGAAAAAAATTGGCAGGAGGGCCAAAAACTCTACGATACAGCCCTAGCAGCTTTGAAAAGTGAGGATTTAAAGAAGGCGTGGGATTACGCTCAAGCTCTGTTTAAGCTGGAAAATGTTTTCTGGAGTCAAAAGCGTTACAACGAGCTGATCCAGCAGATTTCTTTGGAAAGAAACGGCTGGCAGCGCTTGCAAGAAGCTAGAGAGTTGGCGAAGGACGGAACTCCGCAAAATTTCGCTGAGGCGATCGTCCTGGCTCGTAAAATAGACTCGCAGCTTTTTGCCCGTGCTAAAGCGGAGCAGGAAATCGCGGGCTGGAGCCGGACTTTGCTGGCAATGGCTACTAAGCGGTTGGGGGCGAAAGACCTCCCGGGGGCGATCGAGGCTGCTTCTGTGGTGCCGCAAGATTCGCCGCTGTTTGCGGAAGCTCAAGATTTGATGCAGTTGGGTAGGGCTCAGGCGGTGATGTGGAACCAGTCGATGTCAACACCGCTGCCGCAACACGTTTTTACCTTGCTGGAAGGGCAGGGGGCTGCTAGCCAAATTGCTCCGGGTCGCCCTCTGTACAAGCAAGCTCAAGTTCAAATTGAAAATTTGCAGGTGCAGTTTCAAGATTTGCTGCGTCTGCAAGTGGCGAGCACGATCGCTAGTTTCGGTCAGGTAGGGGCGTTTCAGGTAGCGATCGAGCAAGCGCAAACCGTCGGGCCTCGCCAGCCGCGGCGGGTTCACGCTCAAACTTTGGTGGCTGCTTGGCGCCGGGAAATTCAGCGGATCGAAGACAAATCTTTTCTGACGCTGGCGAAGCAGTTGGCAGAACCGCAAACGGTTGAAGGACTCAAGGGCGGCATCGCTCAGGTACTCCTGATCGCTCAAAACCGCCCCCGCAGGGTAGAAGCGCAAACTCTCTTGGCTCAGTGGACGAAACGCATAGAAGTTATTCAAGATCAGCCTTTTTTAGATGAAGCGATCGCCCTGGCGAAGCAAGGAAAACTTAGCGCCGCTATTGAAAAAGCTTCGGAAATTAAGAGCGGTAGGACTCTGTACGCCAAAGCTCAGGATAATGTCTATGAGTGGGTGAGCGAACTGCAAGTTGCTCAAGACCGACCGATTCTGGATCGAGCTGCGGAATTGGCGTCTCAAGGTAGTCTAGGAGCGGCGATCGATATGGCTTCCCAAATCGGTTACGGTAGGGCGCTGCATTCAGAGGCAGCAGGTGCGATCGGGCGCTGGAGTGCCGAACTTAGAGCCAACACTGCACCGCCGCCGGAACCCGCTCGGGAGTACGCGCCAGCTCCGGCTCGGGAGTACGCGCCGGCTCCGCGACAGGAGGAGTACGCGCCGGCTCCGCGACAGGAGGAGTACGCGCCGGCTCCCGAGCAGGCTCCGGCTCAGGAGCCTTACTATCCGCCCGCGAGACAAGAAGCCCCGGCTCCGGCTCCGGAGCCTTACAATCCACCTGCTCCGGCTCCGGAGCCTTACAATCCGCCCGCGAGGGAGCCGGAACCTTACTATCCGCCCGCGAGGGAGCCGGAACCTTACTATCCGCCCGCGAGACAAGAGGCCCCGGCTCCGGAACCTGCTGCTCCGGCTCCGGCTCCGGCTCCGGAACCCGCGCCGCCCTCGATTCCTCAACCGGCTGGGCCTCCTGATGCTAATTTGATCCCCGAGTAATTGGGTTTTCGCGCGATCAACCTGTCAAATCAAAAATCAAAAATCAAAAATCGAGTGAGTAATTTCCAACTGCTGTCGATCAATGGCGACCCCATTTTCCGGCTGGGGCTGCGAGTCGCGATCGAGCAGTATCCAGACTTGCAAGTGGTCGGAGAGGTTTCAACGGGAACCGAGGCTTTGCGGGTTCTCGAAGCTCGCTCGATCGGCTCCTTTGCAGCCCAGAAGCCCGCAGATTTGGCAATTTTGGCTGTTGAGACCTTAAATTTGCGATCGGGTCAAATACAGGCGCTGGCATTTTGTCGCGAACTCAAAAGTTTGTATCCCAACCTGCCCCTGTTGCTGCTAGGCGGGCCGCTGACACCGGAGCTGTTGGCGCAGCTACAAGCTGCGGGCGCGAATGGCTATTCTCCTAAAGGTAGAGATATTTCCGTGACAATCGAAGCTATTCGCGCGGTGGCATCTGGTTGCACTTATTGGGCGACAGATACGGCAGCTAACTCGGAAATAGAACTAAATGCAGCGGTGGTTCAAACAGTAGAAAACTCCGCAGCAAGTGCAGAGGAAAATGCAGATGAGCCGACAGTTGATACACCCGTACACAAAAAAATCCTGGCTTATTTTTGTCTGTCTGGACTGCGGGAAATAGATGCAGCTTTGGCGGTTGTCAAAGCTGATTTGCAAGAGGTGAGAGCGGCAGATCCGACTGATTTGCCCTCTATTTTAGATGGCGTTGTACTCAATGGGCGCCGCAGAGAATTGCTGGCCGCTCGCTGGATTGTCAGTCAGTTATTATTTGAAGGAAGAGGGGAGAGGGGAGAAAGCAGAAGGGAGAAAACAGAAGGCAGAAGGAAAAAGGAAGAAGGCAGAGGAGAGAATTTGTTAAATAATTCTCAATTCCCAGTAGCGCATTCTCTAGTTTCGGCTGAATCTTGGGAGGTTGCAACTAATTGGCAACGTAGCTTGTTTGACTCGGTAGCTGCTAAATTGCAGTTGGATTTGGTGAATTTGACTGGCGTGCCTTTGGAAATCGATATTTTGCGATCGACCAAAAAGCTCGAATTGCTGAATTCCATCCTGCGGAAGTTAGAGGATTTGCTGGACGAATTGCGCTTGGGGCAAGTGCAGCAAACTCAATTGTCGGAAAAAATGCCTGCTATTTTGCGGGATTTGTGGGAGGCGACAATCATAAATTTTTTTGGCAGATACTATACGGTGCATACCGGAGAAACTGTGGTTTTTGATAGCAGTCAAACAAGCTTGAAACTAACCGAAAGTCAAGGGCAAAGCGCTGCTAATTTATTTGCTGTCAGCGGCGTAGAAGTTGTGCCGGTGCTGCTGGCAGATGAAACAGCAGTTGCAGCAGAAATACTTGACAAAATCCCGATGACAGTTGATTTTATTGCACATTTGCTATTTGAAATTCCGCTAACAGTTGACAATATTTCTTGTGTTGCTGGCAGCCCGGAAGCGATGCAGCGAGCTGAAGCTTTGTTAGAAAATTTGGCAATTCAAGTTGCTAGCGGAGTGGTACAGCCTCTACTAAATAATTTTGCGAATATTGAGGAAATCAAGCAGATTTTTTACGATGGTAAGTTGATTTCGACACGAGAAATTGAGCAGTTTCGGAATAATTTGTCGTGGAGATATCGCTGGGATAGCTATTTTGTGGAACCGAAAGCTATTTTTGAAAGCAGGTTTTGGCTGTTTGTTTTGGGCGATTCTGGAATTAAGAGAATTTCTATTTATGCTCCGAGAAATCAGGAGTTAGCACAGCTTTCTGGGTGGCAGTTGGCATTGACTTTGCTGCTGGAAACCAGGGATGCGATCGCACCTAGAGTTCGCGCGGTTATTTCGCTGTTGGGGACTGCTGTTGTTTACGTTTTGACGCAGGTTATAGGGCGGGGAATTGGTTTGATCGGGCGGGGAATTATCCAGGGGATTGGTAATTCTTTGCAAGATAGCAAGTTTGGGAAAAATGGGTAATTGGTTATTGAATTGGATCGGGCATCAAAAGCGATCGCACTTCTTTATTGCCAGTCTACCTCGAACACACCAAACACTCGTTGCTTATAACGTTGCTCTGAATCCAAATTGACTAACTGCCAGTCGATGACTTCTCCATCATTGTTTAAAGACACCTTGGCACCACGTGGATATTTTTCTCCGTTAATCATATGGGTAGAAGACAGCACAATTAAGCTCGGTCTACCATTGGCATATCGCCACACATCAAACTGCGAACTAGAAGGAAATTCCTCAATCAATCGATCTGCATCTAGTGATTCAGAATACTCCAGTAATTCTCCTGTTTCATCAAAAGTGAGACGACTACCCGATCTGTGCAAAACTTTTTTGATTTGGTAATCTGAATCAAGAGACACATTCCACAACTGACCATTTTCATGGAGGTAGAGTATCACATCACTAGCACATGGAATGTCATCTAATATAGTTGTCGAGGAGAGCCAGCAGAGTTTAAGTTGTCCAGAAGAGTAGAAAACAACGCTGCGATTGCCAGCACAGGGAATGCCCTGAACGATCGCATCCTGGGCAAGTATGGCATCATGAACGGAGCCGTCTGAAAAAAGCTCGGCATCTTCCTCTAGAAATTCTATATTATTAATTATCATTCTTTGATTATTACGGCTATAGTCATATTCAATTACCCCATAATAACAAATATCTCCAACTATTAAGCTCTGCTGACGAAATTAACATTAATTAAAATTTGACAAGGAAATTGTGTTAAGATATAAAGGTGTGAGGGTATGATTCCAGAATTTGACGAGCATGGTAACTTGCCACCAGGGGTGCATTGGGCAGAGTGGGAAGAGTTCAAAGACAGATTTGGAACAACACCGCGTCGCAGTCGCATGATAGATGGATTGCAAATGGCAATGCTTCCAGCATTGACAACCTAAATTATGTCATTCTGAATGAAGCGAAGAATCTCAAAAATTGGCAACACTATCGAAAGTGCGATCGCCTTTATTAGATTCTTTCTTTAATCACAACTTGTCCCAGGTCGGGCCATCTACACACAGGAGAATAATCAAATTTCCAAACATCAAGCTTAAAAAGTTGACTATGCTCATCTAAATTCAATTCGACAGATACAGGAACTCCATCCTCATCTAAAAATTCAGCTTCAGCGACTGTTCTGCCAAGCCTTCTGCCTGAATCAGCAGCGCAGGATTTGAAGCGGAGGCTACCCATCCCACCATCGTCCATGTCCTCAACAAGCGCAGTGTTTAGTGTTGGTACTATTACTTCAGCAAGTTTTGAGTTGGTCATAAGTAGAGCTTTAATCAATGCTGATTCACCGGATTTTAATAGGCGCATTTTTATTATTGTGGTGGTGTAAGACGACCTTTGAGAGAAGCCTTATTATCATAGGTAAACGCTAAAAAATTTGATTTTATTGCATTTGCCTTATTCCTTATTCATTCTGCTATACAATGTTAATCGCTGATGGTACGATCGCTAAATGCTATCAAGTTAACAATCAAGCAATTGGGTCTCTTGCCCCCGAATCCATCGGTGGGAGCAATCTAACATTTAAAATGGGTTGACTTTTTATGAGTATTATGATATCGATCAATGCCGATCGCATAAACAGTTTAGATTTGTCTCCGGTGCGGAGTGCGATTGAAAAGTGGCTGGCCGAAGGAGCGATCGCCCAAAACGAACAGCAGCTACAATTTGAAATTGAGTATCCGCGCGAAGAGTTAGATCCGCGAGAAATTTCGGAAATTCCCGAAGTGCGACTGTGGTTTATTCGCTTGGATGCTTGTTACCCTTGGCTGCCATTTTTGCTGGATTGGAAAGCGGGAGAATTGGCGCGCTATGCGGCGATGTTGGTGCCGCACCAATTCCACCGCACCCAAGGTATTCAGTACAATCCTGAAGCTTTGGAAATGTTTTTGATGAACAAAATTTTTGTGTTGACTGATTGGTTGAATCAGCAGGGAATCCCCAGTAAATCGAAGTTGATGGCGATGTCGCAGATGTTTGGTTATGATTTGGAAGATGCTTTTTTTGATGTGATTGTGCCGCACACAGCAATAGGCGATCGCACATCTAACTAACATACTCCTAATTAGGTAGATGATTCTATACCTTAAGACTTACGTAAAAAGGTAAAAGCCGGGGTTTTTCTGTTGTGGGGCGGGCTTTCCTGCCCGCCCCACAAACTATAAGTTCCATACACAAAAGCTTAATTAATCTTAACAGCAACCGCAATCAGGCTTTAATACAATACTTTAGCCAGCGCGCCCAGCAATACTGTTGCTCGACTTCACACTTTCCTCAGAATTGAGAGCTAGTTTAAATAAACAACGATCGCCCGATTCAATCGATCGAGGAAATTGCCCATGAAAACAGATTACCTCATCGTCGGCAGTGGTTTATCAGCACTGGTTTTCGGAGCTTTGATGGCAAACTCCGGCAAAACCGTACACATCCTCGAAGCTCACGAGCATCCCGGAGGCTTTGGTCACACCTTTACGATGGCCAACAAATACACGTTTAATGCCCAATTCCACTACGTTTGGGACTGCGGCGAAGGACATACAGTCAATCGAGTTCTCAAAAAACTCGGTCTCGATCGAGATGTCACCTTTGAGCGGTACGATCCGAATGGCTACGACCACATGAGAATGCCTGGATACGCCCTAGATATTCCCTCGGAACCAGAGGAACTAATCCGGCGATTGTCGGCGCTGTTTCCCGAAGCGGGCGAGAGAATTCGCAAATTCGTCAACGAAGTCGAGCAAACCGGCGCGGGACTCAGAAAACTCGCTCCTCCCGTCAAACCCATTGAATTGCTCAAAAATTTCGGTGACGTATTCTGTGCTGTCCAACACCTCAACAGCACGCTTCAGGACGTTTTCGACAAGTTCCAACTCCCGCAAGCCGCCCAAACCCTATTAGCCCTGCAATGGCCGGACTTTTTGCTACCCCCAAATCAGCTTTCTTTCTATGCTTGGATTGCCTTATTTAGAGGCTATCAAGAAGGTGCATTTTACCCGACCCAGCATTTTGAAGATGTCATCAATTCTTTAGTTAAAGTCATTGAATCCAACGGCGGGAAAGTTCTACTAAACCATGAAGTCACGAATTTTAGGGTGACAAACAGAACTTTAACGGGAGTTGAAGCGATGGATTTGACTACGAATCAAACCCATGAATTCACGGGCGACACGGTGATTTGCAACCTCGATCCCAAAAGAGCGGCCAAGATGATTGGAGAGGAAATGTTCTCTAAAACAGTGCGCCGGAAACTCAACTATGAGTATTCTGCCTCTAACTACATGGTGTACTGTGTTGTCAAAGATATCGATCTCAGAGACTATGGATTTGGCAAGTGGAATACGTTTCATTCCGAACACTTGGATCTGAATGAAGCTTTTGCTCAAATGTACGAGCAAAATGATTTTTCTCGTCCGAGTTTTGCAATTACAACGCCAACTTTACTGACGGAAGCGCGGCGGGATTGTCCAGAAGATTGTCAAATTGTCGAATTTCTGACTGTTGCTAATTACGGCTATTTTAAGCAACTTTGGGAGAGCGATCGCAAAGCTTACAGACAGAAGAAACAAGAGATTCTGGACTCGATTTTAGATGTTGTTGAAAAAGACTATGTTCCGAATTTCCGCAAACACATGGTCTTTCATATTACCGGAAGTCCGACGACTAACGAGCGCTTCTGTTGGTGTCCTAACGGTAATTCCTACGGTTCCAGCCTGACGCCGCGCAACATGGGAGTCGATCGGCTAAATCACGAAACATCCCTCAACAATTTCTATTTCTGCAACGCCTCCTCCGGCTATCCAGGCTTTGCGCCGACATTTTGGACGGGGGCGCTGCTTTATCAACGTTTATCCGGCGACGCGATTTTAGGCTAAGGAAAATTGGGAATTGGTTATTTTTCTGTTTCTCTCGTCCCTTGGCAGAGCCAAGGAACGAGAATTTCTACCTTCTACCTTCTTCCTTCTTTCTTCCTTCTATCCTTTACATCCGTTACAAAATCCGTTGCCGAACTTCCTTCCTTCTATCCTTCCTTTACATCCGTTACAAAATCCGTTGCCGAACTTCCTTCTATCAATTTAGGAGCGAACTATGAAAATTGCAATTGTTGGGGGCGGAGCTAGTGGTATGGCCACAGCCTACTGGCTCAATAAACAGGGGCATCACGTCACTGTGTTTGAAAAACAGCCAATTTTAGGCGGACACATTCGGACGCTCAACAAAAATGTTGCGCCCAATCAATCTGAGTGCAATGAGATATTAGAAAATGGAGTGCTAGAATTTCCGACTGTGTTTTATAATTTCGTCGCTCTCATGCAAGAGCTAGGAGTTGAATTAGAGCCTGTGGAGATTGGTTCTGCGCTGTTTTTTAAAGATGATAGGCACTTTTTATCAAAAGTCGCAATTCAGAAAAACTTCACGGGAATTCAACGCCTGATCGAGTATTTACGGCTCGATAGTCTCTACGCTCGTTCGGCTGCATTTATTTTAAAAATGCGGTTTGCTAAACAGCACGATTTCGACGATGTACCGCTTTCTCAGAGTTTGAAAAGTTCCTGCGTCCGCAATTATTGGCTGAAGTTGCTGACGATGTACAGCTACTCGATACCCTTTGAATTACTCGACAATTTTCCGGCAGAATTGGCGATGCCTGTTCTGCGCGAATATGCCTCGGTCAACTGGGTGAGGATTAAAGGCGGGGTGTATTCTTACATTGAAAAGATTCTGGAGCGGTTTAAGGGCGATATACTGCTGAATGTGGAGATTGCCAATATTTTCAGAAGTGCTGATGCTGTAAAAATTGTGCTTTCTAATGGGGAGATGCAGGAAGTTGATAAGGTGGTTTTTGCGATGCCACCAGACCAAGTGATGAGGCTATTGTCCGATCCTACAGATGCGGAAATCAAGCGGTTTTCAGCGTGGAAAGCCAATTATGCCACGACTGTGCTGCATTCGGATACTTCAATGTACTATCGCTACGGCATCCGCAAGTTATCAGAATTTGATTTTTTCGAGACGGACAAGGGATGGGGATATAATGCGAGCTTGAATCAGCTTTGCGGCATCAAGTCGCCGCGAGAGTACAGCTTAGCCTTTAAACTCGAAGAGTCGATCGACAAAAAGCAGATTATTCACATTCAGCAACATCACACGCCGATGTATACTGTCGAGTCTTTTCGATATCGAGATGAAGTTATCGAGACTAATGGCGAGAAAAACACTTATCATGCGGGAGCTTATTTGGGGGATGGTTTGCACGAAGGAGCTATTACCTCTGCTTTGCGAGTCGCGAAATTAATCGGGTGAGCTCAATTGTGATGCTACAAACTCTCGAAAATATCGGTAAACTTCTTGCCGGTGCAGCACTCTCACAAAAGTAATGATGTCTGCATCAAAAGTTAAACCAATGCGATAGTCGCCGGCTCGGATGCAACGCCGTGATTTTTTCCGTTGGCTAAGCTGCGGCACAACCCGCCGCACTGAAGCAGACATCATGGCTCACAGATGCGGGCATTGTTGCTCCGGCTAACTGAGCACCCTCAAAGTTGGTTCCTATGAATGTTGCCCCGCTCAAGTCTGCTTCGCTCAAGTCTGCATAGCACAGCCTAGCCCAATCGAGATTTGCCTGCACCAAAGAAACTCCCACCAGATTTGCCCTGGTTAAATCTGCTCCCCTCAACTGGACGCCCCGCAACTGAGCGCCGCTGAGATTGGCTGCTAACAAATTCGAGCCTTCCAAGTTGACCCCGTTGAGTTTGGCTTCGCTCAGGTTGACGCCATTGAGATCCGTCCTGCTCAGGTCGATGCCGTTGATGTAAGCTTTCCTGAGATAGATGCCTGTTAGTTGAGCGCCAAAAAGCCTTGCACCGCTGAGTTTTGCCCCTCCGCAGTTGGCCCAGTTGAGGTTTGCTCCCGTGAGGTTCGCGCCCCGCAGGTTGATGAATTGCAGGTCTGCCGTACACAAATTAGCGTTCCAGAGGATGGCGCTCCGCAGGTTGCTACCTATGAGTTGGGCGCCGCTCAACTTGGCCCTGGGCAGTTTTGCTTTGACGAGGAAAGCTCCGCTGAGATTGGCTTTCGTGAGTTCTGCGTCGGCTAGTCTGACTTGACCCATTTTGGCAAAACTCAGATTTGCCCTGTAAAGGTTTGCGCCGTTGAGTTCTGCTTTGGTGAGATGCGCCCGACTCAGGTTAGCTCCCGACAGGTTAGCCCTCGAAAGGTTTACTCCGTCCAAGATCGCTCCGCTGAGGTTGGCTCCGCTGAGGTCGGCGCCAGCAAAGTCTCTGTTTCCATTTTCGTAGTCTTTGAGCAGCTCGGTTACTTCCATACGGGTCAGATTCCTAATAGGAGAAATTTATTTATAAATACGCACTCTTTATAACTATTTTATATCTAACCGAGCGGATGCGATCGCACTTTGAAGGAAGCTGAAATTTAACTTTATATTTCTAAATATACTTGGTTCTTTTTGCAACGCGTAGCGACAGTTTTTGATGGCAAACCCTAGAATAAGGGTTTTAGGGCGATCGTCGGTACGAGAGCAACGCTTGGCCCCGGCACGCTATAGGCTTTCGGGAAAACCAAGGGTTTAAGACTGCGACCTCAAAACTGTCCGCTTAAAAGAAATTTCAGACATTGCGGCTCTGAGGGATTTATTGATATGCCTAACGGTAGATGCTATTTGTGCAAAATTTAGTTGATAATTTACGGCAGATTGTACGAAACTAAAAGCGAGTAATATCTGTGTGAAACAACTTTCTTTACTGGCAGTTAGGCAGATGTTTCAATCTATGTTATTATGAGTAAAAATTGAGGAATGATTATGTCAAAAGAGAGAAAAAGCAACAAAGAAGTCAAAAAGCCAAAGAAACAACCGGATGGTGTTGCTAAGCCCAAGGATGACAAAAAAAATTATGGTAGCACGGACGGCCGCAAGTAGAGATAGCTGCCACTCTCGCGATTGCGATTAATTTTGCTCAATTGTCATTACTATCCATTTTAAACAAGTATAAATATCCTATTTTCGGATAATACCAAAACAGGTTTATTATATCTAGGGGAGATGCAGTGCTAAACCTAAAGTATAATGAAATCTGTTTTTAGTCATGAATATGAAACCTTCCGTAGCTGTATGATTGCGGCTCGTAAAGAGGCGCAACTAACTCAGGAATCTGTTGCTAAATCTCTTAAAAAGCCACAATCTTTCGTAGCAAAATATGAAAATGGTGAACGGCGATTAGATGTAATTGAGTTTCTGTTAGTTGCTCGTGTAATTGGTGTAGATCCTTGCGACATTATCAGGAAAGTTGCACAAGGAATGTCTGAATCATCTGCTGAAGGCGAGATATGAACACGCAAGATGTAATCAGACTTGCCTCTCAATATCTAGATAACTTATCGGGTCCTATTTTCGACGTTTTAGATATATCTAAGCCTGTAACCGTAGATGCAGCGGTGAACCTGTCTAAGGTTATTTCAAAGCTTTCACCTTTAGTTGGAAATTTAATCGAGTTTAACACAGTTGAATTCTTGAATCAACAAAATGAGTTTGCTGAATTTGGCACGTGGCAGAGGCAATATCCGGGGTTTCCAGATACTATTTTTGTGGGTATAGTTCAACCAACGCCAGGATTAGAAATTAAAGCCTGGTTCCCATTAGCAACAGAGATAAGCTGAAGTGCATTTAAATTGTATAGTCAAGTTTAAGAAAAGTCTTGTGGGGTGGGCGTCTCGCCCGCCCAAAAAATACAATTTAGATGCGGAACAGCTTAACAGCACGTTTCAAGGATAGTCAGAATCACTTTAGGTTCGATCGCACCTACGTTGCTATGCTGGCTTGGCTACCGGATAAAATCATCTATGGCAAGCCTCGCATTCTTGATGTGTGCGTTGTCTCTGGTTTATCCTTAGCTGTAGCGAGAGATACCCACTATCACAATCCGCCGGATTACCTTGTTTTAGAGCCAGAAGATACCACTCAAAGAACAGCAAATTTGCAACAGACAAACACCAGTGGGTATAAATTCCAAGGCTCTGCTGAGGAGTTTTTAGAAGCTGAGAAAATAGTTGATTCATGGGTACTCAAGGGAAAAGTCTACAAACCAACTAGAGAGTACCAGCGTCTGCTGCGTGAACTACGGATAAGGTAGGAATACAGACTAGATACTAATTTTGCAAAGATGGACAGAATTGTACATCCAGGCATTGAGTAATTTAAGCGACGAGTCTACAATACTGAAGTTTCCGGTATGGCGGTTGGTCGATGGAATAAGCTTTTATCGACTCCTCGAGAAGATAGCATCAAGAAATCCCTAGAAGATCATCTAGAGATTAGAGAAGAGAGTATTGATGAACTTATTGATTAAATCTCTGCACACCGTAGTAGAAATAGTCTGGATCGATCTCGCAAGAAAAGGCTTTTCGTTTTAGTTGACGTGCTGCCAACGATCCAGTAAAAAGTCCGCCAAAAGGTTCCCATACAATATCATTTTCATCGCTCGACGCCTCAACAATAACATTCATCAGATCGAGAGGTTTTTGGTTCAGATGTAATGCTTTTCCAGAGATAGTTTTAACTCTTTCATCACCCCGCAAGGGTTGACGAACCCAAACATTGGTAAAACCGTGAGGACATCTAAATTTCGATCGCATCTTACTCCATTCTTGTCTCGTTAAAGATCGATCGCCATCCAGCGAAAAGTAGGGTTTTCCTTGAGGAATACCATACTCATTTGCATAGTTCACTAGCTTTTCAAACATCTCGGTCGGAGGGAAATACCACAAATGCCCTTGGTCGAAGTATTTCCGGCGTTGCAGCATCCACCACTCCGCAAGCATCGTTTGCCCGTCGCAACGGCAACCCGGAGCGTTTCCATTCTCGTAATAACCACGCCTTTAAGGTAAGTTCATTAACTGTTACTTCTCTGATATATTGAACGCAGACTTCTGTAACGACGGGGAACCTGCGAATTTTCTGTGTGTTAACATTCCCTGCTATGTGACCCAACAAATCCTCCAAGGTAACTCTGGCCGCTCTACCCAGCCTACAAAAATTTTATATTAATTTAAGTGGATATACTTAAGTCTACTAAATATTTAGGTAAAGGCACAAAATGATGACTAACTATCTATCGCACCGAAAATTGTGGTATGATACATGAAATTTCGATCGGTGTAAATTCTACAGTCAAGAAACTGACTTTATATCATTTTTTTTTACTCGCTCAAAGTAAATCACCGTATAAGTGGAGGCAGTTGAAATGTATGGTTTAATTAATCGTGCGATTCAAGACATGGTATGCGAGCATTTTGATGAAGCTACTTGGGAAAAAATTAAGCAGAAAGCGCAAGTCCTAGACGAGCAATTTCTCATTTTAGAAGCTTATCCTGATGATTTGACTCATCGTCTAGTTAAATCTGCTAGTGAAGTGCTTGGCTTGTCTGGCGCACAAATTATGCAGGATTTTGGCGAATACTGGGTTAAATATACTGCTAGTGCGGGTTATCAAGAAATACTAGATATGGCTGGAGATACATTACCCGAATTTCTCGAAAATCTAGATGATTTACATACTCGGATTGGGGTGCAATTCCCTAAGTTGCGACCACCATCTTTTGAATCTACAGAAGTTGCCGAAGATGCGATAGAGCTGCATTATCGCTCTACACGCGAAGGTCTGGCACCAATGGTAGTCGGGTTAATTAAAGGTTTGGGCGATCGCTTCGAGACAGCAGTTGAGATCGCACACACTCAATCCCGTGAAGCAGGATTCGAGCATGACATATTTCGGATTGAGTACAAATCGGAAGAGATTGCAAATGATTCATGACTAAGCCTCTATATACACTGAATCCCCAGATGTTTTGCGATATATTTCCATTTCATATAGGATTTAATCAAAATCTGGAGATTGTCCAAGTTGGCGAGGTACTGCAACGGACTCATCAAATACTCTTATTAGGTGAAAAGATAGATCGACATTTTAAAATTCATCAGCCCGCGATCGCCTTTGACTTTTTGACGATTCAGCAAAAACTCAAATCATTATTTATTCTGGAATCCCGACATAACTCTCTACGATTAAAGGGGCAAATGGTCGCTCTGAAAGACGATGAGGTGATCCTGTTTATCTGCTCTGTGTGGATTCCAGACTCAAGCCTACTATCGAAACTAGCGGTTAAGTTAAAAGACTTTGCAATCCACGATCTGACTCCCGATTTTTTGTTTTTGCAACAAACTAGCCAAACAGCTCTTCGGGAAGTTCAAAGCCTTACAGAAGAATTAACTAAGCAGAAAAATGAGCTTCAAGCATCACTAGAGGTTCAGAAAGAACTGACCTATTTATCCCAAACTCAAGCACAACATTTAAAGCAAGCATTGAGTGAACTTCAGGAAACGCAATCACACCTAATTCAAGCAGAGAAGATGTCAAGTTTAGGCCAGTTAGTTGCAGGAATTGCCCATGAAATTAATAATCCGGTCAACTTTATTCATGGTAACTTGAAATATCTGCAAGACTATGTCCAAACTCTAATAAATTTCTTATACCTTTATCAGAAATACTATCCGCAGCCACCATTTGAAATTGAAGCAGAAGCCGCCATAATCGATCTCGTTTTTTTAGAAAACGATCTTCCTAAAATTCTTAACTCTATCAAAATTGGCAGTGAACGCATTCGCAAAATAGTTAATTCTCTCAGAAACTTCTCCCGCCACGATGAAGCGGAAATAAAACCTGTAGATATTCATTCGGGAATTGAGAGCACTTTGTTGATTTTGCAGCATCGGCTGAAATCTAATGGTGAAGCTCCAGAGATTCAAGTGATTAAACAATATGGTGAATTGCCTTTAGTCCAGTGCTACGCATCGGCAATAAATCAGGTATTTATGAATATTATCAGTAATGGGATAGATGCTTTGCGAGATGCACAGAAAAATTGTGCTGACTGGAACAAAGAACCCACCATTATTATTCGGACTTTAGTTAATGATTCTCAAAATTTGGTAATTAGCATTGCTGATAATGGTCTGGGTATGGAACAGTCGGTAATCAATAAGATATTTGAGCCATTTTTTACGACGAAGCCGGTGGGAAGCGGTACGGGTTTGGGATTGTCAATTAGTTATTCGATTGTGGTGGAAAAGCACAGGGGTAAGTTAAGCTGTATTTCTGCACCGGGAGAAGGAGCAGAATTTGCGATCGAGATTCCGCTCTAAATTCAAACCTGTAAGTTGAAACTCAAGCGGGCTGAAGCCGCTGAGATTCTAGAGAAATTGCTTCCTATCCTAAGTTTTGATGAGGCGATCCCTTCAGGCTTTTTTGGGCAAACAATGCAAAAAATATAGTTTGATCCGATCGCCAAAATCGATCAAAGCGATATCTCTGTCACCGCAATATTACCACCAAAACACACGTCAACATCAGTCCCCGCAGCCCGATCGCGCGCTCCGTATTCTCCCGCATAATAAAAGTATTCTCCCTCCTGGCGGTAAACCACCGGCAGCGGCTCAGTCGAAGGGCGGCAAAACACAATTTCCGGTTCCGCACTTCCCGGCGCTAAATGCGGCAAATTCACATTCCAGAAACACCCAGACTTTGGTTCCCGCTTCAACAAATCCGCCAACACCCGCGATGTCCAGCGAGTCGCTACATCCCAGTCTATTTCGAGCGGCCTTTTAATCCGGTGGGAAATTGCGATGCCCGGAATACCGTGCATTGCTGCTTCCCGCACAGCAGCAACCGTACCGGAAATGTACACGTCAACCCCCAAATTGCCGCCCGCGTTAATGCCCGAAAGCACCAAATCCGGCTTCGCACAAACGTGATGAAGAGCGATGCGAACGCAGTCTGCCGGTGTTCCCCCTACAGCATACTCAAATTCCGATCGCCGATCGACATGAATCCGACTGTGAGCCGTCACCTGATGCCCGCAGCCGGACAATTGCCCTTGAGGAGCTACCATAATTGTCTTGTCGCTGACAGCCTGCAAAAGTGCCTGAATGCCCGGAGCGTCTATGCCGTCGTCATTGGTTAAAATTATTGTCATTTAAAATTTGCCGAAGTCGGGGGAAAAACTAAAGTCCTGACTGCAAACCTTAGCTTGACAGATTTGTCGTGAGGACTTCTGTTTTTTGATAAAGGACTAAAGTCCTGACTGCAAACATTAGTTTGACAGATTTATTGTCGTGAGGACTTCTGTTTTTTCACAAAGGACTAAAGTCCTTACTACAAACCTTAACCAACTTGTGGTAAAGTTTTGTGTCGGTTGCTATTTCCAGGCAATCTTCTGCAAGTTCAGTTAAACGCGCTCACAGCAATGTTTTTGCCAATTCTACCCTTAGCTCAAGCAATCCCGACACCTCCGACCCAACAAGTCATCATCCAGCGAGAATTTTCGATACCGGAAAACGAACTGGATTTGCCAGCACCTCCGACAACGGGCCCGCTGAACACTGTGACGGTGCCCCAACAAGTGCGCGTTTTGCCCGGACAACTCGACAACATCCCGGTTTTCAACAGCAACAGCCCCGAAGTCGTGCAAACGGAAGGCATTTTGCTCTCCACATTTCCCCCGGAAGGAAAACAACAACCTTCTGCACACTTAAACTTTGCCTTCAAAGGCCGATTTGACATCTTCGCCCACCACATCGCTAAAGCTAAAAATCGCGAAGACACTCGCACCTTATTTCAAGGAATAATTGTCCGCAATCCCAACTCGGAACCTGTTACTTTAAAAGTATTGCAAGGAGCGACCTATTTAACTCGGCCGGATGCTTTGTTTGTCGATTTGCCGTCGTATTTAGAAAATCGATTCGGCACTGTGTTTGCGGGGCCTGGAAGCCGCATCACGAGCGATGTGCTGCGGGGATACAGACAAGCCATTTTGCCGGCGGCGATCGAGATTCCGGCGAATCAGAGCCGAATGCTGATGAATTTGCCGATACCTGTGGGGAATGTCACGCCTTCTTCCAACGGTCGATCGACCTTGATGCGAATGTCGAGCAGCAATTCGGTTTATGTAGCATCATTAGCAATGTTTGTTCCTAAAAGTCAAGGAGGAGTCGAACAAGATCCGACTTTAGAACAGTGGGAAAATATTTTAAATACCAAAGATTTAGCCGGGCCGAGAGATTTGGCTCCAACTCCTAGAGGCGAAAATCCGGTGCAAAAAATTTACGGTCGCGTGGCGGGAGTAGCTGAAGGTTCTGAGTGGAAAGCCAGAATTACTGACAATCCGAGAACTGATTATTTAACTGTTCCCAAGCGCGGCGAGTCATTTTCTTACGCTCTGAGCACTACTGATACGGGTACTTTTGGCACTGGTCAAGTTCAAAGCGCTAAAATGTTAGCTCGCTATCCCGATACTGCTTATTTTGCTCACGGTAATTACGGGATTCAATACAACTTAACTTTTCCGCTTTACAACAAATCTCGCGAGTCCCAATCTGTTAGCATTAAAATGCAAACACCGATCAAAGCAAATACAGAATCGGGGGGATTGATGTTTTACGATCCTCCCGAAAATCGGATATTTTTCCGAGGTACGGTGCGGGTAATGTTTAATGATGATACGGGCAAGACTTTGACGCGCTACATTCACATCGTGCAGCGCCGTGGACAGCAGGGGGAACCTTTGGTGAATGTGAATATGAAGCCGGGGGAACGCCGTTTAGTGCAGGTGGATTTCTTGTATCCGCCGGATGCGACGCCGCCGCAAGTCTTGACGGTGCGATCGAGCAATTAATTGGTGGTTATACCAATTTAATATGAAGCTGCACAGAACATAGAGCCAGTAGGTTGAATCTTACTGGCAACAATGATAAAGTTTAGACAACTGTCGAATAAGGAGAATAGTTATGTCTGTTCAGATGCAAAGACGGCTATTTACAGTACAAGAATATCACCTAATGGGTGAGGCTGGCATTTTGAGCGAAGATGACCGAGTAGAATTGATAGAAGGAGAAATTGTTCAAATGGCTGCAATTGGTACTCGTCATGCAAGTTGTGTAAAGCGCCTGATCGCTGTGTTCTCCGATTTGGAGAGAAGACGTGCGATTATAGGCGCCCAAGACCCGATCCAGTTAACTGAACGCACCGAACCTCAACCGGATATTGTATTGCTGCAACCTCGCGCTGACTACTATGCTACTGCACATCCAGTACCATCTGAAGTTTGGTTGTTAGTTGAGGTTTCTGATAGCACTGTTGATTTCGATCGCGATGTGAAAGTACCTAACTATGCTCGTGCTGGTATTCAAGAAGTATGGTTGTGGGATCTTGAGATTAATTGTTTAGAAGTTTACCGTTTTCCGACGGCAAATGGCTATACTTCAATGCAAAAGTTTGAGCGGGGAGAAATGGTGGCGCCGCTAGCTTTTCCTGAGTTTGAAGTAAGCGTTGATTTTATTTTGGGTTAGAGCGATATAGAATTATAGCCTTTCTGGTGTAACATGAGGTGTAAGGAGTGGGCATAGGGCATAGGGCATAGGGCATAGGGCATAGGGCATAGGGCATTGGTAATTGGTGACAACTGCTTTCGGAGTCAACTGACAACTGACAACTGCCAACGGCCAACGGCCAACTGCCAACAGTCAACAGTCAACAGTCAACAGTTAACTGTCAACTGTCAACCGTCAACAGTTAACTAATTAAAGCGTCAAAGATTGAGGATTTGTCTCAATCAATTTCGCTAAATCTTGCAAGAAAGACGCCGCATCAGCACCGTAAATTACTCGGTGATCGCAAGTAATATTCACCTGCATTTGCCGCTTCACTCCCATCAAGCCTTCCTCGTTGGCCACGACTTGCGGCCGCGAAGAGCCGATCGCCAAAATCGAGCCTTGATTCGGCGGCAAAATCGCGTCAAACTTGTCTACTCCAAACATTCCCAGATTGGAAAGAGTAAAAGTTCCCGTGCTGTATTCATCAGGTTTCAACTGCTTGGTGCGGGCGCGATCGACTAAATCCTTCCAAGTGCGCGAGAGCGAATAAATATCGAGGCGATCGGCATTTTGCAACACCGGCGTAATCAAACCGCCGCCATCCATCGCCACCGCTACCGCCACATTAATATCAGCGCGGTGTTGAATTCCCGACTCCACATAACAAGCATTCAGCAGAGGATGTTTTTGTAAAGTTACTGCTACAGCCTTCGCCAGCATAGCCGTCATCGTGACGCCCTTCGACTTAATTTGTTTGTAGAGTTTGTCGAGATTATCAGTAGTAATTGTGTAACCCACGCGGAAACACGGCACGCTCAAGCTTGCTTCCATATTCCGCACCACCGCATTTTGCAGCGCGTTCATCGGTACTCTGTTGCCCGAAAGTGCCACCGCCGGGACTGGTGCGGGTGCGGGTTTGGCTGCTGCGGGTGCGGGTGCTGGTGCTGCGGGTGCGGGTGCTGCGGGGACTGTTACCGGTTGCTGAACCGGAGCGGGTTGGGCTTTCCCGGCTGCTGCTTCCACATCCTCTGCGACAATGCGACCGTTGGGCCCGCTGCCTTTGATAGAATTCAAATCTACTTTAAACTCTTTGGCTAACTTGCGAGCGCGGGGAGAAACGACGCTGCGGCCGTTTTGGCGGCTGACATTTTGCTGCAAACCCGCTGATGCTGTTGCGCTGACAGGAGCGGGGCTGGGAGCCGGAGCCGGGGCTGCTGCTGCGGTTGGGGCGGCGGCTCCTTGCTGCTGAGCGGCGGCGATTTCGGCTTCTGTTTCTGCTACCAGGGCGATCGCCGCTCCCACCGGAGCAACTTCGCCTGCTGGTACGATAATTATTGCTAGATACCCTTCGTAGAAAGACTCCACGTCCATGTCGGCTTTGTCGGATTCAACCACTACCACCGTTTCGCCTTTTTCTACTTTGTCTCCGGCGGATTTGACCCAGGAAACAATTTTGCCTTCTGTCATGGTAGAACTCAGGGCTGGCATGAAAACTTCGCGAATCATCTGTAAAAAGTCCTTGTGAGTTGGTAATTGGCGATCGGTATTTGGCAATTGATAATTGGCGATCGGCCACCGGCAGTAATTATTATTATGCCAGCCTCTAGTCCGAAGATGTGTGACTATTGACTCAAAATTTCCTACCAATTACCTTTTTCCCAATTACCAATTACCAATTTCTAATTTCTAAATATCACCTCGAATTTCTTCGACTATGCCGTCGCGGAGGAGAACTTCTACTTGCATTTTTTGAATCAAGTTTTCTCCCAGCCCCACAGTGAACGTGCCGTCAATTTGACCTTGACTCACTTCTTGTTCGAGGTCTAGCACCTGCACTTGCTGGAGTTGTTGCAGGTTTTGGTTTTTCTGTTCTAGCAGTTCGCTTTTTCTTTGATTCACCTGCACTTGAATGTTTTCTATTTGCTGCATTACTTGCGGGCCTGGGGGGTGCAGGTTTTGCTTTTGGATTTCTGAAACCATCCGCTGCCCTTGCATTTCTAGCTGTTGTAGCTGAGAATCTATTTGGTTGATTTGGGCTTGGAGTTGCTGTTGAGCTTCTTCTTTCCAGCGGGGAGTAACGACGACTTTAACGTTAATCGATCGCTTCAAGAGTAATTGTGGTTCCATAAAGTTGTTGCTTGTCTATTGGGAATTAGGCATTAGTCATTAGTTAGTAAACATGAACTAATGGCCCAGGACTGAGGACTCGGACTCGGGACTCGGGTGTTGGGATAATTTTTTCTTTTCCATTCCCCAAGTCCTGTGAATATTTTCAAAACATCTCGTCAATCATATCGCGGTAGTGTTCCGCCACAACGGGGCGCTTAATTTTCAGGGTCTGGGTCAGCATTCCATTTTCCATCGAAAATGGCTCCTGAATCAACCGGAACGGGCCGATCCGATCGTCCGCGCGGTATCCGGGGCGATTTTGCACCTCTCGGTTCAATTCTTTGCGGAATAAATCTTGAATTGTCTTGCTATTCCAGTCAATTTCGTGTAAAGGGGGATTCTGAGTTTCTGCCCATTTCTGCACAGCTTCTGCATTGGGGACAATTAAGGCACCGAGGGATCTCTGGTCTTGACCTACTAGCATAATTTGGTCGATGTAGGGGCTGCGGACGCAGGCGTCTTCTATGGGCTGGGGTTCGATGTTTTCGCCGTTGCTGAGGACGATCGTATCTTTGGCCCGCCCGGTCAAGATTAAGTCGTTTCCCGGTGTCAGCCAGCCCAAATCGCCGGTGTCGAACCAGCCCATCGAGTCGGTCGCCTTTGAGGTAGCTTGGGGATTGAGATAATAGCCCGCCATGATTTGCGGCCCTTTTGCCAATACCAAGCCGCGCTGGCCCGGAAGCAGTTGTTGCCGAGTCTCCGAGTCTACTATTTTAATTTCCGTACCTGGAATAGGCTGTCCTGCTGAACCTTTGAGGTTGTGCCAAGGGCGGCGGACGGTTAAAACCGGGGATGTTTCGGTCAAACCGTATCCCACCAACAAACCGATATTCGCAATTTCAAAGAAATTGTCTAAATGCGCGGCCAAAGAACCGCCACCGCTGATTGCCCACTTAAAACGTCCTCCCGTAGCTTCCCGGACTTTTTGGTAAACGAGTTTTTCGGCAAGGGCGTAAACGGGCGACAACAGAATGGTTTTGATCCGGGCGATGAATTTTTCAGCAACTGAGGCAGGTTGTAAATTGAGAGTTAATCCTTCGACAATCCGGCGGGCTTCTATGTATTTTTGGCTGGCAGATAACAGGAAATTCACCAATTTTTGTTTGTTGGGAGGCTGTTCCCGAAATTGCTTTTGTACTGCCTCGTAAATCGATTCCCAGATGCGCGGAACGCTGACCATGTACTGGGGTTTGTAAGCTTTAAAGTCTTGTTTGAAATAGCGAATGCTGGTGTAAATTTGGGTGCACCCTTGGGAAAGCAGGAAGTATTCGACAGTGCGTTCGTAGGCGTGCCAACTGGGCAGGATGCTGAGGGCAGATTCGCCGGCTTCGGGCTGGAGAATTGTCCCGAAGGTGGTGATTTGGTGCAGCAGGTTGCCGTGGGTCAGCATGACGCCTTTGGGTTTGCCGGTGGTGCCGCTGGTGTAGAGGAGGGTGGCGAGGGTTTGAGGCGTATGGTTGGAGGGTTTGAGGGGGCGGTTTGCCCCTGTGGTCATGACTTGGGAAAATTTGACTGTGTTTAGGGTTGGGCTGGCTTCGGGTTCTTCATCGGAGAGGAGGACGACGAGTTGGATGGGCAAATCCGGGAGGCGGTGTTGCAGTTTTTTGAGTAATGCCCGGTTTTCGACTACCAAGGCGCTGCTGCCGCTGTCTTGGATGATGTACAAAAGTTCTTCGGGGTCGGCGGTAGCGCCTCGAACGGCGTTGGCGGCCCCGGCCATCATGATACCTTGGTCGGCTATCAGCCACCGGGGGCTGTTGTCGGCGAAGAGGGCGACGCGGAGAGGGATGGGTTCTTCTGGATTTGGTTCGATGCCGAGGGCCTGCAAGCCGGCGGCGAATTGCTGTATTTGTTGGTAGAGGTCGGTGTAGGTCAGCTTGATTTCTGGCTGGCTGTGGGGGTCGTGGAGGGCGACGGTTTGAGGAAATCGCTGTTTGACGATCGCCCAAATTTCAGGTATCGATCGAATGGAAGTGTAATCGATCAGGCGGCTGAGGTTGGCGCGATCGCGATCGGTCATTTGAGATGATGTGTAAGATGCTGGACCGTTCATAGGGTATTTTCGGGGGTTTTGGGAGATAAAGTTATTGGGTACAAGTTTAATATCAGAGTTATTTTAGAGCTTTGTGGCAGTCTCGTGACAGTTTGGAAACCTGCCGTTGTTTATTTGGGTAATTAGGGATACAAAATGATGAAAATTATAGTTGCACAGAAACAGATTAATTTATCAAGGTTGATAGTAGTTGCTTTTAGTGCGATCGCATTATCTGGAAATGTACTGCCTGTGAATGGTGTAGAAGCGCGATCGGCAAACAAAACATTTGCTGATTGGTGTCGCCAAAAAGCCGATTTGAGTCCTGAAACTAAACATACTGTTGAAGTGGTGTTGAAAGAAGTAGAGACTACTGATTGTGATGTGGCTAATCAGATATTTTCGAGTATCGCAGAACTCGAACTCGACCTCGACAAGAATCAAATCAGCGATATCCAACCGCTAGCATCTTTAACTAACCTGACTGGGCTCTACCTCAACTTCAATCAAATCAGCGACATCAAACCGCTAGCATCCTTGACTAAACTGAATACGCTCTCCCTCGGCGAAAATAAAATCAGCGATATCCAACCGCTAGCATCCTTGACTAACCTGAGACAACTCGCCCTCAGTAACAATCCTATCAGCGATATCCAACCGCTAGCATCCTTGACTAACCTGAGACGGCTCGGCCTCAGCAACAATCCTATCAGCCACATCAAACCGCTAGCATCCTTGACTAAATTGATTTCGCTCTCCCTCAACAACAATCCTATCAGCGACATCAAACCGCTAGCATCCTTGACTAACCTGAGTGAGCTCAGCCTCAGCAACAATCAAATCAGCGACCTCAAGCCCTTACAATCTTTGACTAACATTCAGAGTCTTCGTGTCAACAACAATCCTATCAGCGACATCAAACCGCTAGCATCCTTGACTAACCTGAGTGAGCTCAGTCTCAGCAACAATCAAATCAGCGATATCAAACCGCTAACATCCTTAACTAAACTGGTTCGGCTCGACCTCGGCAAGAATCAAATCAGCGATATCCAACCGCTAGCATCCTTAACTAATCTGATTCGGATCGAACTCGACAACAATACTATTGGCGATATCCAACCGCTAGCATCCTTGACGACTAACCTGACTGAGATCAGCCTCAGTAACAATGAAATCAGCGACATCAAACCGCTAGCATCCTTGACTAAACTGATTTGGCTCCACCTCAGCCACAATCGAATCAGCGACATCAAACCGCTAGCATCTTTGACTAAACTGGGTTGGCTCTGGCTCGACAACAATCAAATCAGCGATATCAAACCGCTACCATCTTTGACTAACCTGATTCAGCTCAAACTCGACAACAATACTATTGGCGATATCAAACCGCTAGCATCCTTGACTGGACTGAGTTTGCTCCACCTCAGCAACAATCCTATCAGCGACATCAAACCGCTAGCATCCTTGACTAACCTGAGAGAGCTCTACCTAGACAACAATCAAATCAGCGAGATCAAACCACTAGCATCTTTGACTAACCTCGAAAAGCTCTACCTCAGCGGAAATCCGATCGCACCCAAAACTTGCCCTCTCAAGCCAGAGTTTATCTGTAAGTGGGAACCACCACCATCACTTGAACTAATAGAACCACCACCAGGATTGTTGGAGACTCAGTGAGGTGTTAAATAGATCGTTGCCGTGGGCCCGTTCAACTTGATAATATTTGATCGGAAAATTAAATTTTTGGTACAGCCTTTAAGTTGACTATTGCTGCGAGTTGAGCGGATCTATCGAGACTGAGGATATAATTGCCGATCGAGCGCAATCGCCAATTCTATCCGCACATCGGCTTCAGTCAGGGGGAGATTGTCGGGAAGGTCGATCGTAATTTGCATGATTAAGGGTACTTTTTAATTTCAATTGTCTCTTAATTTTTGTCTTTTAAGTTGACAATCTGGGTTTAATTTTGTTACAAAGTTGGAAAAATATGTCGGTGCAAAACGCCACTTTAATTCACGAGCGCAAAAAAGCTAATTTTTGAATTTTCATCTCTACCTCCATCGACTTCCCACCCCATCTCCATCTATTTTACAAGAAAATTGGAAGCAGGGCCGATCGAGAGGTATGAGATGACATCCACCCCGGCGTGAACGCACGGGGATTCCCAAATATCACTATTTAGGTTTCTGCTTCTGTCCCTTACGGATATTTCGCAACTGCCATGAAAGAGGTATCTCTATTGGGTCTTACGTTCGATCCCGAGGGCTTGGAGGCCGGCGGCGAATTGCTGGATTTGCTGGTAAAGGTCGGTGTAGGTCAGCTTAATTTCGGGCTGGCTGTGGGGGTCGTGGAGGGCGACGGTTTGAGGAAATCGCTCTTTGACGATCGCCCAAATTTCAGGTATCGATCGAATAGAAGTGTAATCGATTAGCTGGCTGAGGTTAGCGCGTTCAATGTCGCTCATTTGAGAGGGCGTCAGGTGCGGGGCGGTTCATAGTTATTTTGCTGAGTTGTGGGCGATCGAAGTATTTGGTGAATTTAGCATTTCTACCCTTTTGCATAATAGCCTTCTGCATAGTAGCCTTCTACCGAAAGGAAGAAATTTTGACTATTTTTGGCGCCGGGAACTGAAAAAAAAACGGACTGTCCCGGACGCGCCCAGATTAAACAAACCTGTGAGAAACCGGGTTTCTGAGTCCACTGCTTGCGTTGGTGCGCCAGCGATTAGTTTCCCCTGATCGGGAGTCCAACTTCTTGGCTTAAATCCCGCTAAATACCCAGGCTCAATTCTGAATTAATTTATGTAATTCCTGCTACAAATTAGCAATACTTCTTTACATTAATCCTTCTGGAATGCACAAATTATCTAGAATTGAAATAATTTAATATTTAATTAAGCCATCTGCGTGTATTCACGTATAACGCAGAAGCCTTGTCCGCTTTGCTTCACACAATCTTCACAATTATCCGGGATAATCCGCTCAATTATAAAGATTCTGTAAAGATGACCCTTGAACTGTAGCCATTATAGCCGTTTGGTAAGCTATGATTGGAGCCAGCGAAAACAACACTTACGCAATAACCGCACTTTATTGTAAAAAACGAATTACGACATCCCCAAAGTTGTCAAAAAATGTTTGATTTCGCCACCCAACTCAAAAAGCATTTTTAAGCCAGCTAGGTTGCACTAAAAAAACAAAAATTGGACATAACCTGGTTAGTTATCGGTCAAGAAAATTGACAGAAAAATTCAACAGGGAAAGCTATGAAAAAAAGTTTAGGGATACCGAATTACTTCGATCGCTCCCAAGCCTCATTCCAGACTGTTCCAGCTCTTGAGAAACTATTGGAAGAAATCGGTGCAGAACCGACATTAGTTGCAAAATTAAATACAGCCTGTGAAATTTGCGAGTTTCAGCTCGGAGATGAAATAACCCAATATCAAACACCGGATAATACCAACAATTTAGTTGAAAAAGCACAGAGCGATCGCAATTTTTATTTAGTTTGCCAGGGAAGAGTCAGGCTGCTAGCGGTAGAAGCATCTCAACAGCAGGAAATTTCGCTGGCGGTACTGGAAATCGGAGCAATATTTGGGACAGACAACCTATTTATTGAAAGCGAACTGCCTTACAGGGCGATTGCGGCCGGCATCTGCCAAATCGCTCGCATAAACGCCGCAAAATTGCAACTTGTTTTAAAGGAATTCCCTCAACTGCAACAGCACTTGCAGCAAGAATTCCAACAGATCCACAGATTAATATTTTTCAAGACGCAAACAGATTTGCGATCGCTCGCTCCCCACCAACAACAGCTTCTGTGGCCGCTCTTACTTCCTTACATAGAAGAAAGCCGAATTCCGGCCGGAGTTTCCCTCGCCGATCACTGCCAAAAATCTACCAATCATTTTTGGCTCCGCAGCGGTCAAATTCAAGGTCAAACACCGCCAATAATTGGCAGTAACTGGGGACATTCAGACGTACCGAGCGACTGGATAGCCGCAACAGACCTGCTAATTTACCAGCTTAGCGCCGAACAGTGGGAAATCGTCAAAGCCGCAATTGCTTCCGACAGCAATCCCCGCGCTAAAATCATCCCCAAACCTCCGATTTTAAGCTTAGTAACGCTGCAAAAAGATGCCAGCTCAACCTCAAAAACCGAGCAGTCAAAATTAACCGCAGTCGAGCAGCAAAAACCGACAGCCGGAATCATCAGCTTTCCCAAACCCAAGCGGCGGCGCTGGTTGACCAGCGGACACCCATTCATTGAACAACAGAGCGCAGCAGATTGCGGAGCTACCTGCTTAGCCATGATTAGCCAATATTGGGGTAAGAAATTCAGCCTGAATTACTTGCGCGAACTGGCAGAAATTGGCCGCAGCGGCGCGTCGCTCAAGAGTTTGGCAAAAGCAGCGGAAAGAATGGGATTTCAAACTCGTCCCGTGCGAGCTTCTTTAACTCCGCTGCGCAATCAAAATCCCTGGATCGCTCACTGGCAAGGCAATCACTACGTTGCAGTCTACCGATTTAAAAATCAACAGGTTTTAGTTGCCGATCCGGCTGCGGGCAAGCGGTGGATGAGCATTAAAAGTTTTACCGAAAATTGGACTGGGTACGCCTTAATTTTAGACCCGACAGCGGAACTCTATTTGCGCGATCGCAGCGCCGAACATAAAGGCATCAAAATTAAAAATTTTGTTGGCATAGTCTGGCCCTACCGCGCTGCGATCGCCCAAATTCTGCTCCTCTCCTTGTCGATCCAAATATTTGGGCTAGTTACTCCCCTATTTACCCAAGTAATTCTCGACCAAGTGGTTGTCAGCAAAAGCACAGTCACTCTGCACGTTTTTGCGATCGGACTGCTGCTGTTTAGTGTTTGGCGAACGCTGTTGGGCGCAACGAGACAGTATTTGCTGGATTACTTGTCCAACCGGATTGACCTGACTTTAATTAGCGGCTTTATCAGTCACA
Source organism: Microcoleus pseudofavosus SVA1_A4 (assembly GCF_036700565.1). Taxonomy (NCBI): domain Bacteria; kingdom Bacillati; phylum Cyanobacteriota; class Cyanophyceae; order Oscillatoriales; family Microcoleaceae; genus Microcoleus; species Microcoleus pseudofavosus. Next base: position 1,666 of record NZ_JAUBPE010000035.1, on the reverse strand, counting down.
CTCTCAGTTTGCCGATTAAATTCTTTGAATCTCGTCAAGTGGGCGACATCTTGACGCGGGTTCAGGAAAATCAAAAAATTCAGGCGTTTTTGACTCGCCAAGCGATTACTGCTTGGTTGGATGCTTTGATGGCTGTGGTTTACATCGGACTGATGGTTTACTATAACTGGCGTCTGGCTTTGTTGGTGCTGGCTTTGATTCCGCCGATCGTGATTTTGACTTTAGTCGCAACTCCGTTTCTGCGAAAAGTGTCGCGGGAGGTTTTTACCGAAAGTGCCAAGCAAAATTCATCTTTGGTGGAAATGATTACTGGGGTGGCGACGATTAAGGCAACTGCTGCTGAGCGAGAAATGCGCTGGCGCTGGGAAGACCAATTAACCTGCATGATTAATGCTAAGTTTCGGGGGCAGAAGTTGGCGAATTCTTTGCAGGTGATCGGGGGTGGGATTAATACTTTGGGCAGCACGGCTTTGCTGTGGTACGGGGCAATGCTGGTGATTCAAGACGAGTTGACGATCGGTCAATTTGTTGCTTTTAATATGATGATCGGGAGCGTGATTTCTCCTGTGCTGTCAGTGGTGGGACTTTGGGACGAGTTTCAAGAAGTCCTGGTTTCGATCGAGCGTTTGGATGATGTATTCTCGGCCGATCCTGAAGAAAGCCCTTACAAGCCAATGCTGGTGCTGCCTCGGATTCAGGGAACCGTCAAGTTTGACAATGTTTCTTTCCGCTATGCTCGGGATGAGGAACGCAATACGCTGCAAAATCTTTGCTTTGAGGTGCAAGCTGGAGAAACTGTGGCAATTGTCGGCCGCAGCGGTTCCGGTAAGAGCACTTTGGTGAAGCTGCTGCAAGGTTTCTATTATCCAGAAAAGGGGCGGCTGACTGTTGACGGCCACGATATTCGGCATATTTCTTTGCAGTCGCTGCGAGTTCAGTTGGGTGTTGTTCCGCAAGATTGTTTCTTGTTTTCGGGAACAATTTTGGAAAATATTACGCTGTACAAAAATGGAAATGATGCTGATTCTGCAAGCTTGGAAGATGCGATAGCAGTGGCGAAGTTGGCAGAAGCTCACGCTTTTATTCAAGATATGCCGCTGGGTTATCAAACTCCTGTGGGGGAAAGGGGAACGAGTTTGTCTGGGGGCCAGCGGCAGCGAATTGCGATCGCCCGCGCTCTGTTGGGCGATCCCCGAATTTTGATTTTGGACGAAGCAACTTCTTCGCTGGATACCGAGTCTGAGCGCAGGTTCCAGCAAAATCTCGCTCGCATTAGCCGCGATCGCACTGCGTTTATCATCGCTCATCGGTTGTCTACGGTGCGTAATGCCGATCGAATTTTGGTTCTAGACAAAGGCATTTTAGCCGAACAAGGCAACCACGAGGAATTGATGGCAGAACGCGGACTTTACTATCACCTGGCTCAGCAACAACTGGATCTTTAAGTTATTGATTATTAGTCATGAGTCATTAGTCATTAGTTATTAGTTATTAGTTATTGGTAACAATCAACAACTAATGACTAATAGATGACAACTACTAACCCAATACGGTTCAGTTAAGCTCGATCCCCCCTAGCCCCCCTTAAAAAGCAGGGTGGATTAATTGTCAACGCAATAATGTATCATAGAAGAGGCAATCAGATATTACCATCGGGTAAGACTAT